>NZMV01000002.1 GCA_002694645.1 Crocinitomicaceae bacterium
TGTTTTTTTCATGTGAAAAATGGAGCAAAGTAGAATGTGAAACATACATAGCTGAATGTTACTCATCTAGTCTAGATAGCGCATTTTGTGAATGTAGTTTGGAGAAAATTAAAACCAAATTTAGTAGCTTAGAAGAAGCATTACATAATGAAGAAAAACTACCAGAAATCTTTTTGGGTTGTCAAAATTGATGCTAAGTCATTTTTCTATACACGACATAAATAACAGAAATACAAACAAGGGTACTCATCATAAAGTTTAATAAAGCCCAACCAAAAGATCCATTTTTTAACAATTCAAATGTCTCTAGACTGTAAGTAGAGAATGTACTTAGTCCTCCGCAAAAACCTACCGTCAACAACAGCATAACGTGATCATTCAACCACTTAAAATCAACGGATTTAAACATAATTAGAGATAGGACGACACAAGAAAAAACATTTGCAATTAATGTGGAAAGCGGAAAAACCCCTTGATAGAAAAATAATACATATTTCCCAATAAGAAATCTAAAAACAGCACCTAACCCACCACCAACAAATACAGCGAAAAGAGAACTCATAAAATGATTTTTTTTAAAAATAAATAAGATAAATATGCAATTAGCGAACCCCATATCCATCCACCTAGAATATCGGTAGGATAGTGAACGCCTAAGTAGATTCTACTGTAAGAAATGAGGACCACAAAAAACAAAAAGAACAACCACAAATGATGGTACTTCTCTCTTACATAAAGATAAATTGAGAATGCAACGCAGGCCATGTTAGATGCATGATTGGAAATAAAGCCGTACTGTCCACCTCTGTATCCCGAAACAAAATTCAAATCTTGTGATAGAGTTAGATGGTGACTTGGCCGGTAACGCTGNATNGTTTCCTTAAATAAATTCTGAGCNGTGAAATCTGTTAATCCTACCGCTAAAGATGTAATAATAAAAATGACTAAAGTAGATTTAGCCCCTCTGGTTTTATAAACTAAAAAAAGAAAAAAAACATAGAAAGGGACACCAAATAATGGGTCACTTACAAACCACATGAATTGATCTAAAATGGGTTGATTATTACCATTTAGCAAAAGTATGAGTTTATGATCTAATTGTTCAATCCAACTCATAATGAATAAGTTTCCAAATTTCGTCTTTTAACTCAGTTAATCCTTGCTGAGAAACAGAGGAAATACAAACAACCTTAACATCCTTTGGGAATTCGTCTTTAAGCTCTGTCATTAATTCATCATCCAANAAATCACATTTTGTTATGGCAAGTATTCTCTCTTTGTCTAATAAATCAGGGTTGTATTGCCCTAATTCATTTAATAATATTTGATACTCTTCTAAAATGTCATCCGAATCAGCTGGAATCATAAATAACAAAACCGCATTACGTTCAATATGCCTCAAAAAACGATGTCCAAGCCCTTTCCCTTTATGTGCGCCTTCAATAATACCTGGAATATCAGCCATTACAAATGACTTATGATCTCTATAAGCAACAATACCTAGATTNGGNACAAGAGTTGTAAAAGGATAATTTGCAATTTCCGGTTTAGCTGCTGAAACCACTGAAAGGAGCGTAGATTTACCAGCATTTGGAAACCCAACAAGTCCAACGTCAGCTAAGACTTTTAGCTCTAGTATTTTCCATTCTTCTTTTCCAGATTCTCCCGGCTGAGCATATCTTGGTGCCTGGTTGGTTGATGATTTAAAATGATTATTTCCTAATCCTCCTTTTCCTCCTTGCAACAATACTATTTCCTCTCCATCTGANGTTATTTCACATATAAANTCACCTGTTTCTGCATCCTTAGCAACCGTTCCCAAAGGAACTTCTAAAATTTCATCCTTACCATTTTTCCCTGTTTTTAAATTAGCACTACCAGGGTCTCCATGTTCCGCTATAACATGTTTTCTATACTTTAAATTAAGTAATGTCCAAATTTGCTTATTGCCTCTTAAAATAACATGTCCTCCTCTCCCTCCATCGCCTCCATCAGGACCTCCTTTAGCTGTTGTTCTGTCTCTATGAAAATGCTTAGAACCTGCTCCACCCTTTCCNGATCTACAACAGATTTTTACATAATCAACAAAATTACTGTTTGACATAAGGATTAATTGTCAATAGCACTGAAAATTCTGTTCNTCACTTCATCAACCGTCCCTACTCCGTTCACATTTTCAANTTTGGATTGGGCTTGATAAAAATCAGCTAAAACTGCTGTATTTTTCTCATANACTTGNATTCTATTGGTAATTANATCTTCATTTTGATCGTCAGTTCTTCCACTTTCTTTACCTCTGTTCAATAATCTTTTAACTAGCTCTTCTTCAGGAACATTTAATGCAACCATCTTGGTCACTTCTGTACCTATGCTATGAAGATACGTNTCCAATGCATCTGCCTGCTGAGNAGTCCTTGGAAACCCATCAAAAATGAACCCATTGGAATCACTAAATTTGTTTACTTCTGATTCTAGCATTTGAATAGTAACTTCGTCCGGGACTAATTCACCTTTATCAATGAAACTCTTGGCAAGTTTACCTAGATCTGTTGACTCACTGATATTTTTTCTGAAAATATCACCTGTTGATAAGTGAATTAATTGGTAATGTTCTTTAATATTTTCTGCCTGAGTCCCCTTTCCNGCTCCAGGAGGTCCAAATAATACAATATTTAGCATATTAATTTGTTTCGTTTATAATATAAATATCTTCTAAATTCCTTCCTAAACCGTTATAGTCAAGACCGTANCCTACTAGAAATTCATTTCCTACTTGTAATGCACTGTATTTTACCTCAATTGTTTTTTGGTAAGCATTCGGCTTAAAAAGAAGGGTTGCAGTTTGAACAGATTTTGGATTATGNTTNAGCAATTCTTTATATACTCCTTCAAGAGTGTTGCCCGTATCCACTATATCTTCTACCACAATAACNTCTCTACCTTTAATTTGCTCATTCAAGCCGATTAGTTCCTTTAGAGNTCCTGTGGATGAAGTCCCTTCGTANGATGAAATTTTAATGAAAGATACTTTACATTCATGTTCAAATCGCCTTAGTAAATCTGCTGCAAAAAGAAATGAACCATTTAAAACACAAACAAANATTGGACAGGCGTGATTATAATCATTATTAATAATTTTAGACAAATCATCAATTGACTTTTTTATTTTGTTAGAATCGATAAATAGACGAAACGATTTATCTAAAAGTTTAACCTGTTTCATTTCAAATTCAAAATCAAATGTAATCATTTCATTTAAGTGAAAATAATTGTCAGTTTAAAATCATCAATTACCTTTGCGGTCTACTTAAATCGAGTCATTAATTTTAAATATTATTCCTTTTGATACAAACTGATATTATTATTATTGGAGCTGGACCAGTAGGATTATTTACTGTGTTTGAAGCGGGACTACTAAAATTAAGATGTCATTTGATAGATGCCTTACCACAACCTGGAGGACAGTGTGCAGAAATTTATCCAAAAAAACCCATTTATGACATCCCTGCTTACCCTAGCATTTTAGCCCATGATTTAGTAGATAAACTTATGGAACAAATAAGTCCATTTAATCCTGGGTTTACATTAGGTGAATCGGCAGAAAGTATAAGAAAAGATGAAAATGGACAATTTCATGTTTTTACAAACAAGGGGACAGAACATGTAGCCCCAGTAGTGGCTATAGCAGGTGGTCTTGGTGTTTTTACACCACGAAAGCCTCCCGTAGAAAACCTCCTTAANTTTGAAGAAAAAGGAATCCATTACATAGTAAAAGATCCAGAGNATTATGAAAATAAAGAAATTGTTATTTCAGGCGGTGGAGACTCTGCATTNGACTGGGCATTATATTTNACAGAAAAACAAAAAGGAAGTGTTACTTTAATTCATCGAAGTGAAAGCTTTAGAGCNCACAACGATTCCGTACAAAAGGCCATTGATTATACTGAAAAGGGATGGATGAAGATGATACTTAACGCTGAAGTTAAAAAAGTGGAGAAAGTGAATGATAAATTACATCTCTCTGTGAAAACAAAATCAAATGAAGATATNACACTAAAAAGCGAATTTTGGTTTCCTTTATTTGGATTAACCCCAAAACTGGGGCCGATTGCTGACTGGGGNTTAGAAATTGAAAAAAATGCCATAAAAGTGAATAATGCAAAAGATTATTCTACCAATATTGAAGGTATCTATGCAATAGGCGATGTAAACACCTACGATGGTAAGCTAAAACTAATTCTATGTGGTTTTCATGAAGCTGCCATTATGGTCCAATCAGCCTTTAAACGAATTCACCCAGAAAAAAACAATGTACTCAAATACACAACCGTAACGGGGATAACAGGTTTTGAAAAGTGACATCAACATAAGCGTTATTGATCGTTCTGGAAATGAACATCAATTGTCTGGTCCAACTGACATGAATTTGAATCTCATGGAATTACTTAAAATGAGTGAATTTCCAATTGAAGGCACTTGTGGAGGGATGGCAATGTGTGCATCATGTCATGTATATGTATTATCTCATCATAATTTGACAGAAAAGTCGAACGAAGAAATGGCAATGCTAGATGAAAGTTGGGATACAAAAGACAATAGTAGACTTTCATGTCAATTAAAACTTTCTGCATCCTTAGATGGAATACTAGTGGAACTAGCACCAGAGCAATAGCTTATCTATAATTATCAGGAATTTCACAAACAGGGATGGGTAACATCTTATGTTTATTAGCACTATGAAAGGTGTTGTATATCGCTAACACTTCCGTTTGACGAGTAGTTAATTTNTTGGTATCTTNTTTTTCCAAATATCGCATCGCCCATTCCAGTTCACTGTAAGATGCACCGAGCTGATCTTCGTCACTACGGTCATCATCCCAAAGTCCATCGGTCGGAGGTGCGTTTTGAATAGATTCAATAATTCCAAGATGNTTTGCCAACCCAAAAACTTCTGTTTTCATTAAGTCNGCTATTGGAGATATATCAACCCCACCGTCACCATATTTAGTGTAGAAACCTACTCCAAAATCTTCTACTTTATTTCCNGTACCTGCTACTAATAATTTTTGGTTTGAAGCAAATTGAAAAAGGGTGGCCATCCTTATCCTTGAACGNAAATTGGCCAAGGAAAGATCGTCTTGAAAAGCAATAGGCAGAGNAGTTCTNTAAGCATCGAAAACTANAGTTAAATCAATCTCNATGCCTTTGACATTTTCAAATNTTTTTTCTAGCCAATTTATGTGATTATTACTTCGATCAAATTGTTGGGTATTCTGAAGTATAGGCATGTTAATAACCAACGTTTGTTTTTTGGTTTTTGCACAAAGTGTAGAAGTNACAGCCGAATCAATACCTCCAGAGACACCTACCACAAAGCCTTTTAGATTTGACGANTCTAGGTAGTTTGATAACCAGTTTTTAATGTGNGTTTCAACTTTGGNATATTCCATAATCGAAATTACAACATTTCAACATTAATAAATTCTTGTTTAAAATAATATCCCAACTGTAATTGAAACACGTCCTGGAATTGACTTTGCTCCCAAAGGCTCAAAAACTCCATCGTCAAATGTTCTTAAGTATTTTTCATTATCCTGCTTGGTAAGCACGTTGGTGACAAANTAATTCCAATTAACTTGAAAAAATAATGACGTTGATCCTGAAAAATTATATTCTGCACCCGCACCTAACGACAACCCTGCTCTAAATGGTTGTGTACCTGAATTTAAATCTAAATCTTCAAAAGTAGAAAATGCTTCACTTGATAGTGGTGCCAGGGTNTCATTTAATGGGATGCTCCTATCTNCAACACTTGCTTTAGTTTTTAAACTCAATAGACCTCCAAACTCACCAAAGTAAGTGAGATACCCAATTTCATTTGTTTTTAGTTTAAGTATTAGAGGAATATTTACATAACTAAGATTATACTTTCTATTTAGAAGTTGGAAGATTTCACCATCTGGGGCTGTTCCATTACTTTCCCATTCTACGAATTCGAAATCTTTGACTACGTAATATGTTTCCTCGTGCTGCGGTAATTCGTCATCAAAATAATTTAGACCCGCCTTGAAATTGGTTAAACTAAAACCNGTTCTAAACGATGTTGTTTTATTAATTCTCATTTCTAAGTTTAATCCCCATCCATATCCAAGCCCTAATTCNTATCTTGAAAATCGCCTAGTATTTTCTGGCATTAGCCAACCAATTGAAGAAATTCCTTTTATACCAAACCTNAATTTAGCGTCTTTTTCATTGTTCATTTTCACAATAGGGTCACCAGATTCTTGCGCTTTTATTTGAATGGTTAAAGGACAAATGATCAATATCGAAATAAGAATTAAATTTTTCATAGAAAGTATATTTATTAAATCATAAACTTTAGGCAACAAGTTTTACTTTTACAAAAGTAAATATGAAAAGGTTACAATTTATTTTTTTATTCATTGTTTTGTCACTANTGGGATGTGAAGAAACTNCCAACTCCTTACATTTAGGTAAATCCAAATTGGTAGAAGTAAATTGTATTCATTTAAATCCTGTTTTTCTTTCTGGGGATGCAAATCAGCTTCATAAATCTTTAAGGAACTATCCAGAATTATATGAAAATTTTTACACNAGGATGATCAGAGCTGGAGAAAAAGACCACCTTTCAANCCCAAATAAAATTGATTCATTTACCATACCAAAATTGCAGCATTTTCTGAACGATAGTAGTATGAAGGTAATTTTCAAAAGCATAGCAGCTACGTTCAATGAATTTGATGATTACAAAGAAAAAATTAGTGTAGGTATGGGAAATTATTCTGATATNTTTAATGCTGGAATAACTCATGCTCAAATAGGTACTTTTTATTCCAATTTTAATGCTACTGTATTAGAAAATGATCATGTCATCTGGATTGGCTTGGACATGTATCTTGGNAATGATAATGATATAGTTAAAATGTTACCACCAAATACATTCCCAAACTACTACAAACAGAAAATGGATAAAAAATACATCATTTCAGATGTGTTTTTTAGTTTTCTAATGACTCATCACTTTAACCCTATGGGTGATGAACTTCTTGCACGCATGTTGTCTTATGGGAAAATAACCTACATAATGGACAAAATATTACCATTTGAAAGTGATGAAAATAAATTTAGATACACNAAAGATGAACTCAACTGGTGTAAGGAAAATGAAGAATACATCTGGAGGTTTATTATCGATGAAAAATTACTTTACAATAAAGAACCAGCCNTAATAGATCCATTNTTTCAAGAAGGTCCATACACAAAAAGTTTTGGCNCNGATTCACCATCNACCATTGGAATTTGGCTGGGTTATGAAATGATTAAAGATTATGTAGATAATAACAATGTAGATNTAGTTGAANTAATGAAAGAAAATAATATACAAAAACTACTAAAATATTATGAGCCCTGATAAAGAAAGAAAAGAGACACTTACTGTAGATGTCATCATGGATGAAAACTTGATCCCAGAATCAATAAACTGGNGTTCNACTCAAAAAAATGACAAAAAAGAAGAAGCGTCTGCTGCATTAATGTATTTCTGGAACGCCAAAAATAAGGAGACATTTAACCTTGATCTTTGGACAAAAAAAATGTCAATCGAAGAAATGAATATGATGATTTTTCAGTCATTTATGACTATGGCAAACACCTATGAAAGGGCTACATCAGAAGATCAATTAGCAAATGCTATGCGCGACTTTGCAGAATTTTTTGGTGAAAAAACAAAAATTTTACCTAAAAGCGGGAAATTTGACGGAGATGGGAAAGGATAAACTGAAAAGATTTAACGAAAATGAAACTTTTCAAAATCTATATCAGCCAACACTTCAGTACAATTCAGAACAATCAGAATTAAAGGGAAATTGGAGCAAAGAATT
>NZMV01000003.1 GCA_002694645.1 Crocinitomicaceae bacterium
TTCTATTGTTTGTTCTTCGCTGTGGAATTGAAGCAAAGGCTTATCGGTTTCTGTTAAATAAGTTTTAAAATGATCTTCTGCGTCGCTTGAGCAAACGCCAATTGCATCGCACCATTCAAGGCCTATTCTGTGAAGAGTTTTAACATCCATATTCTCTTCAATATTCAATTCATCAACAGGTATTTCGTCAAAAGCTAATTTTTCCTTGAAATTCTTAGAAAATTTGTTTTTGTTTTGAACATCATAAATACTATAAATAACCTTAGCATTAGAAAAATGAGGATCGTTTTGATATTGTGTTTTTAAATAAACTGGCATTAAAGCAGACATCCAGCCATGGCAATGGATAATTTCTGGAACCCAACCTAGTTTTTTAACCGTTTCCAGTACTCCTTTACAGAAGAACATGGATCTTTCATCGTTATCGTTGAAAAATTTACCATCCTCACCATTAAAAACAAACTTTCTTTTGAAAAATTCTTCATTATCTATGAAATAGACTTGAATTCTAATTTGGGGAATGGATGCAACTTTGATAATCAGGGGATGATCATAATCGTTGATTATAAGATTCATTCCTGAGAGTCTTATTACTTCATGTAGTTGATGCCTTCTCTCATTAATCACTCCAAATCGAGGCATGAATATTCTAATTTCTTTATCAGTTTCGTGAACACCTTGTGACAGTGTTCTTACTAAATTTGATATTTCTGATTGTATTAAAAATGGGTTAATTTCTTGGGTAACGTAAAGAATTTTGTTTTTTTCCATAGCTTCTAAATCTCCTTCTTGATTAAACGAGGTACAAAAATATAAAAAAAAAACACATAAAACCAACAATTAGAGTAGCTTTATTCCCGACTAATACGCCATGAAAGTACTTTACAGTGTTGAGGAAATTCAATTATGGAGAAATCAGAATTCTAATCTTAAAATTGGATTTGTCCCAACTATGGGAGCTCTTCATAAGGGACATCTTGAACTGGTAAATGCATGTAAAGCTAAATCAGACATTTCTGTGGTTTCTATTTTTGTAAATCCAACTCAATTTAATGACCAAAATGATTTAAAAAAATACCCCTCTTCATTAGAAAATGACTTAAAATTATTGCAAAAAGCAAATGTAGATGTAGTATTTATTCCTGATTATGCTGATTTGTATTTTGGAGAAGAACAGCTAGAAGTGGACATAAAAGATCTAGATCTTAAATTAGAGGGAGAAGTAAGACCTGGGCATTTTGATGGGGTAATTCGTGTATTGAGTATCTTTTTTAGGTTATTGAACCCCTCACTTTCTTTTTTCGGAGAAAAAGACTTCCAACAAGTTTTAGTGGTGGAACAACTAGTGCATCAACATTTTAGTCAAATACAACTGGTCCGTTGCCCCACTTCTCGAGAGCCTAATGGTTTAGCCAGAAGTTCAAGAAATAAGCATCTTTCCAATGAAGAATTTATAAAAGCGGGTGAAATTTTTCAAGTATTAAATTGGTTTAAAAACCAGGTAAATCAACATAATATAAAAGATACGTTGTTAAACGCAAAAGAGAAACTATCCAACACATTTGATGTGGAGTATTTAGAGTTAAGAGACGAAGTTGAACTTAATCAAGTGACTGATACATTGCAAAATTCTCGTTTATTTGTGGCCGTTAAATTGAGCAATATACATTTAATAGACAACATCAAGATCGGATGAAAAATATCATAATTAATATTTTAAAAATTACTATTCCCTTATTACTTGGAGTATATGTAGGATGGTATTTTTGGGATCAATTTTCTGAATCCGAAAGAAATCAATTTTATGATATTTTTAATAGAGCAGATTATTTCATTTTAGCCCTATCCTTGCTAGTAGGATTTTTAAGTCATTTAGCTAGAGCAAAGCGATGGCTATATGCGCTTAAACCAATGGGCTACCAACCAAGCCTTTGGAGATCTTATCATGCCATTATGGTGGGATACATTATGAATATTATTTTTCCTAGGCTTGGAGAAGCTTCGCGTGCAGGGGTGTTGTTAAAAACGGATAGCATTCCGTTTCAAAAATCATTTGGATCCATAGTAAGTGAAAGAATCCTGGATATGCTTTGTTTAGTTCTTGTAGGTGGAACAGCCTTGTTAATTAATATGGATCAGATTTCTGATTTGTTAGATGTGGCTAAAAATATGAGTCCAGCATCCAGCTCCTCAGATAGTGTTTCTGTAGGAAAATGGATTAGTTATGTTATTTTCTTAACAATTTTAATTGCAATAATAGGTGTAGTCTTTCTTTATTTTTATAAGCCTTCATTTAAAGAGAAAGTAAAATCGTTTATTCATGATTTTTTAGAGGGCATCAAGAGCTTATTTAAAATGAAAGAAGTTTTCCAATATATTGGATTGACTTTTTCTATTTGGATTTGCTATGTCATCATGTTCTGGATTCCNTTTTTCTCNCTTCCNGAGTATTCATCNTTAGGNGCNGATGCNGTTTTATCTACTTTTATACTGGGNACTATTGGATTTATAGTGGTGCAAGGAGGAGTGGGTACTTATCCCGTAATGGTGGGAATAGGTATTACCTATTTTTTAAATAAAACAGAACTTATTGAGCATGGTCCAATGGCAGAACACATCGGTTTTGGCACTTTAATATGGGCTACCCAAACGTTATTAATNGTAGTATTAGGTCTTGTNTCTTTGGTTCAAGCTAACAGATTNAAGCCTNAGCAATAAATCGTTATTTTGTGATCAGAGCAAGTTCATCTAATTGCTCTTTATCTAATGTGGATGGGGCATCCAGCATGGGGTCTCTCCCGCTGTTATTTTTTGGAAACGCAATAAAATCTCTAATGCTATCTTGTCCACCAAAAAGAGCACAAAGTCGGTCAAAACCAAAGGCAATTCCNCCNTGTGGTGGCGCACCGTATTCAAACGCGTTNAGCAGAAATCCAAATTGATTTGTAGCTTCCTCCTTTGTAAATCCTAAGCAATTGAAAATTTCTTCTTGNAATTCTTTGTTATGTATTCNGATGGAGCCNCCACCCACTTCAACACCATTTANAGCNAAATCGTAGGCATTGGCTTTTACCTTTTCTGGAGTCGATTTCAATAGCTNCATGTCCTNATCTTTAGGGGACGTAAAAGGGTGATGCATAGCATGAAGTGTATTGGTTTCTTCATCCANTTCAAATAATGGGAAATCTACAATCCAAACGGGCTTGTAATCATTCTCCTTTATTAAATTTAAATCTCTACCTAACTTTAATCTTAATTCGCTCATTTGTTTTTGAGTGTCTGATAGAGTACCAGAAAGTATGAATAATATATCACCAGATTGACATCCAGTCTCCTTCTTCCAAATGCTTAAACTTTCTTGATCATAAAATTTATCAATAGAAGACTTTATGCTTCCGTCTTCGTTAAATTTAACATATGCCAATCCTTTGGCTCCAATTTGCGGACGCTTTACCCAATTCGTTAATTGATCTAATTGTTTTCTTGAATAATTTGCTGCACCTGGCGCTTTAATAGCAATCACGCTCTCCGCTTCATCAAATACCCTAAATCCCTTACCGCTGGTAAATTTTTTAATATGATGAAATTTCATATCAAATCTTAAGTCTGGTTTGTCAGACCCATATAGATTCATGGCCTCATCGTAAGTCATAACAGGGAAATCCTTTTCAAAACTTACATTTAAAATGGTTTTAAATAAATGTCTAATAAGAGCTTCAAAAGTGAAGCGCACTTCTTCTTGGCTTACAAATGCCATTTCACAATCAATTTGGGTAAACTCTGGCTGTCTGTCTGCTCTTAAATCCTCATCTCTAAAACACTTTACAATTTGAAAATAACGGTCATAACCACTTACCATCAATAGTTGCTTAAATGTTTGTGGAGATTGAGGAAGCGCATAGAATTCATTTGGATTCATTCTACTTGGCACNACAAAATCTCNGGCGCCCTCAGGNGTAGANTTAATNAAATAAGGNGTTTCAATTTCAAGAAAATCNATATTAGATAGGAACTTTCGAGTTTCAATTCCAACCTTGTGTCTAAGAGANATGTTNTTNTTNAAAANGTTTCTNCGTAANTCTAAATAACGAAATTTCATTCTTAATTCTTCNCCNCCATCTGTGTCATCTTCGATCGTGAACGGAGGTGTNTTGGCAGGATTTAAAATNTCNAGACTTGAAACTTCGATTTCAATATCTCCTGTTGGTAACTGATCATTTTTACTAGATCTTTCTTTNACTTCACCNTCGATACTAATTACCCATTCTCTTCCCAAAACACTCGCTTTTTCTGATAATGATTTGTTAAGACTTTCATTGAAGTTTAATTGTGTGACTCCATAACGATCTCTTAAATCGACAAAAGTCATTCCTCCTAAGCGTCTAATTTTTTGAACCCAACCACATAGTTGAATTTTTTTATCAACATCACTTAATCTTAGTTCTCCGTTGTTGTGTGTTCTATACATACTCTTAATTTCAGGGGCAAAAATATAATTTTTTTACCCATTCCAAACTACTTACTAACATTGTGTAATTATGCACTGTTAATAGCTTATTATTTTATTTTTTTGATGGAATCCCATTTTAAATTAATTTAATCAGTCTAATATTTGTTGTTATGATGAACCAGAGCCATTACCATTGTCCAAAATGTCAAAAGTCATTGACAAAAGACAAAAAAGTAGTTTTGCATTTCCGAAGGGAAGAAGGGGATGATTGGAACGAAATATTTCTGAATCCTGAACCTGGAAATTATAATTTTTACACCGTTCCCGATACTTCTTTTGAAAACGGAGAGCATGTTCTTTTTTGTTGTCCCAAATGCGATGCGGATTTAACAAGTAAAAAGGATCCTAAATTTGTGGAATTAAAAATGAAAGTAAATGACTTTATTTTCTTTGACGCACTTTTTTCTTCTGTGTTTGGAGATAAGAGAACCTACATTATAACAGAGGAAGATATTGATGTGTACGGAGATGCCAGTTATGAAGATATTCCATTTCCTGACATGTCTATTGGCGAAGTTCCTTATTAGCGAAGTATTCTTTAGCTAATTTCACATCATCATCATCAAAGGTACTTATAATGTACCTAGCATTTTCTGAGAAATAGTAGCTAGACAATTCCAATTTCATGCTCTTATTGAATTCATTGAATTCTTCTGGTTTTATATTGGTTTCTATTTTTTGATCTTTTAAGAATTCATTTAAATCATTTTTTTCTATTCTAAATTGCTCATAAAATTGCCTGATATCACTTGTTGTAGTTACCGGGTTTTTTTCGTAATAATCAAAGCAATAGTCTCTCCAAGCTCTGCTGTAAATTAGATTATATAGTGTTGACCTATATTCTACAGTGTCAATGGGAGAAAATATATCCGGCCAAATCCCCCCTTTGCTTTGATCTTTGGACACCGAATCTATGTTGGATAATTCTCCATTTGAAATTCGATTAAAAAGATCTTCTTCATAATTTATGCTGTCTCCATATGGTTTTTGAATCGATTTTCCTGAAGGGGTGTAATATCTAGATGTAGTAATTCTAATTTCAGATGAATCTTCCAACATTAGCGGACTTTGAACTAATCCCTTTCCAAATGTCCTTCTCCCAATGATAACTCCTCTTTTATGGTCTTGGATGGCCCCACTTACAATTTCACTTGCTGAAGCAGTGGTGCTATTCACTAATATGACTAAATCACCAGATTTAAAAGCTCCCTTTTCGGATGCAAATTGAGACTCTTTTTTAGTGTGTGCACCTTTAGTGTAAACAACCATTTGATGCTTATCAAGAAATTGATCAGCGACATGTATGGCTTGATGTAAATAACCCCCACCATTAAATCTTAAATCTAAAATCAACTTACTCATTCCTCTCTCCTTGAGCGAATTCAATGCAGTCACTATTTCCTTATCAGTAGAACTAGAAAAAGTGGTTAGCTTAATATATCCGATTTGGTCGTCTATCATATCGTATGCTGCAACGGATTTTAGTTTTATCACGTCACGTACAATGGTTTTCTCAACTAATTTATTTTCAGCTGTTTTGATAGTTAGCAATACTTTAGAACCGATTTTTCCTTTTAATTTTTTTAATACATCTTCATTGGTTAGTCCTGTGCTTGCAACGGAATCATTATTGATTTTAATAATACGATCTCTTTTCTGGATTCCCTGTTTTTCAGAAGGGCCACCTTTTATGACGTTAACAACAGTTAAAGAATCTCTTAAAATCATAAATCGTATACCAACACCACCAAAATGTCCTAATAAGCTTTCATTTGCAGAAACTCGATCTTCTGCGGGGATGTAACTGGAGTGTGGATCTAGTTCTTTTAAAATGTTTCTTATGGCATCTTGTTTTAATTTTTCAGAGGACAAAGAATCCACATAACTGTTTAACAAATGATCTAAAACAAAGCTGACTGGCTCCCATTTTGTTTTTTGTATTACAGAATCAAAACCATGATTATTTTGATAATATCCAATCCAATAGGTTGCGGTAGAAAATAAGCCTATAAACAAACTAAAAACGAGAAGTTTTATGTTGTTATTATTCAATTTAAAAAGGGTTAATTTGGGTTAATTCTACGCCTGCTTTTTTTAGAAATTTTAAACCAGATGAGTCTTTATATTCTTTAATGTAAACTAATCTTTTTATGCCAGATTGATGTATTAATTTCGCACAATCTTTACAAGGTGAAAGGGTTAAATATAAAGTGGCACCTTCGCAACTGTTGGTACTTTTAGCTACTTTTAAAATCGCATTCGCTTCAGCATGTAAGACATACCATTTTGTGTATCCCTCTTCGTCTTCGCAATGATTGTCAAATCCTGTTGGCGTACCATTGAAACCATCAGAAATAATCATTCCATTTTTGACAATAATAGCACCCACTTTTTTCCTTTCACAGTGGGAGAGCATACCCCATTCATGCGCCATCTTAAGGTAAGCTTTATCGTATTTTATTTGCTTATTTATGTCTTGTAAGCTTAATGAAATTAGTACCGAAGGTGGGAATCGAACCCACACGCCCGAAGGCACACGAGTTTGAGTCGTGCGCGTCTACCAGTTCCGCCACTTCGGCATGAGATTTGCGAATTTAAACTCAATTTTTTATCTACCAAAATAATTTTGAAATATAGACCATTAGACACGTATAATTCATTTTATTACATTTAATAGCGAAATGCTTTTGAGGCCTATCTTCCTAATATTATTTGTAGCTGTATTTTCATCTACCTCTGCTCAATCCGCAATGGCATTAACGAAAGATCTAATTGAGCAACAAGGCAAATATTATCATAGGGGACAACCTTTTACGGGAGTTGGTTTTGCCAAAAATAAAAAGGGGAAGTTTGTTACCGAAGAGCCATTTAAAAATGGGTTACTGCATGGTAAAAGAGTAAATTATGACCATAATGGTCATGTTTTAGCTAGAGAAAAATTTAAAAAGGGGAGAGGAATCTACAGAACGTATTATTTCAATAATAAAATTAAGAGTCTTGGAAGCATAGATAAGAATATAAAAATGGGAGAATGGAAATATTACAATTCTAAAGGTGTATTAAAAGCAAGAGAATATTGGAGTGAGGATATTCCAGATCAGTTAGAGTGGGAGAAATTTTATAATACAAAGGGAGGTATAGAAACAGAGTTATTCTATAAGGCTGGATTACTTANGAAAGAGGTGTATTATGATGAACAAGGAAAAATTTACAAAACCAATGAAAATTAANCNTAAATAATATACATTTGCACCCCCTTATGGCTCATCGNGTAAAAATATTAGCGTGTTCAGCTTCTGATAAGCTTGCTAACGAAATTGCNGATTGTTATGGANTACAGATTGCTAAGTTTGANAAACAAGGATTTAGTGANGGAGAGTTTCAAATTTCAATAAATGAAACGGTTAGAGGATGTGATGTATTTATCATNCAAAGTACGATACCGCCATCNGATAATCTAATGGAGATGTTATTAATGATAGATGCAGCAAAGAGAGCCTCAGCGCACAAAATTATTGCCGTAATACCTTATTTTGGTTGGGCTAGGCAGGATAGAAAAGATAAACCTAGGGTAGCGATTGGTGCCAAACTGGTTGCAAATATGTTGGTATCTGCTGGTGTTAANAGGGTAATGACTATGGATTTACATGCTGACCAAATACAAGGGTTCTTTGAAGTACCTGTGGATCATTTATTTGCTTCAACTCTTTTTGCTCCATACTTAAAGTCCAAAAAAACAGATAAACTTATAATTGCTGCTCCAGACGCTGGCGGTTCTAAGCGTGCTAATGCTTATGCGAAGTATTTAGATGTGGATTTAGCCCTTTGTTACAAACAAAGAAAAAAGGCCAATAAGATTGAAAGCATGACAATAATTGGTGACGTAGAAGGAAAAGATGTAGTTATAATTGATGATATGATTGATACGGCTGGTACATTGACAATGTCAGCACAATTATTTATGGACCACGGTGCTAAATCAGTTTCGGCATGTTGTACTCATGCATTGCTTTCTGGACCTGCACACGAAAGAATAGAAAATAGTGTATTAAAAGAATTAGTAGTTACCAATACCATTCCACTNAAAAGAAAAAACAAAAAAATTAAAGTTTTATCTGTTGCCAATTTATTCTCCGATGTAATGGAGCAACATGTAAATTTAAAATCAATAAGCAAGCATTTTTTGTTTGCNAATTAATAAATAAAAACAACAAATATGAAAACAGTATCATTGAGCGGTTCTTCAAGAGAGAACGTAGGGAAAAAAGGTGCTGCTACTCTTAGAAGAGAGGGAAANATTCCATCTGTTCTTTATGGAGGAAAAGAGCAAATACATTTTTTTATCCCNGAAAACGAAGCCAAAAAATTGGTTTTTACTCCCAACGTCTATTTAATAGAAATTGAAATTTCGGGAAAAAAGTATAAGTCTATTTTACAGGAGACCCAGTTGCATCCTGTAACCGATCGTATTTTGCATTTAGATTTTCTTGAAGTTACTGAAGAAAGTCCATTTAAAATTAAGTTGCCAGTCAAATTGGAAGGATTTTCAAGAGGTGTAAGAAATGGGGGTAGATTAAGACAAAATTTCAGAAAACTTAAGGTTTTTGGATTAGCTAAAGATATGCCTGAATCCATCTCAATTGACATTACTCCAATCAAAATTGGAGATAAAAAAAGAATTTCAGACATAAGCATACCTGGTCTAAAGTTTTTAGATCCAGCAAATGCAGTAGTTGTAGGGGTACAAATGGCAAGAACAGCAGTTCTAGATGAAGAAGAAGAGGAAGAAAGTGAAGATGGAGGTGAAGGAACGGAAGGAGCTACAGATGGAGGTGAAAAAACTCCAGAAACCGCTGAATCTGCAGAGTAAATTTTTTGTNCGAGGTGAAATTCTTAATCGTTGGTTTAGGTAATCCAGGAAAAGAATATTTAAATACTCGACACAATATTGGATTTAAGGCATTGGATTTTGTTTCCACACAAACCAGTGCCTTTTTCAGATCTGATCGCCTTGGCGATATNGCCACATATAAATTTAAAGGGAGAACTATTTTTTTATTAAAACCATCCACTTATATGAACCTTAGCGGAAAGGCAGTTTCATATTGGATGAAAAAAGAAAAAATACCTATTAAAAATATTTTAATTGTAACAGACGATATCAATTTACCATTAGGTCAAATAAGGATAAAGAGAAAAGGTTCTGATGGTGGACACAATGGATTAAAAAATATTCAGGAATCATTGGGGACAATGGAGTATGCTAGGCTTAGAATTGGAATTGGAAATGAATTTCAAAAGGGTACTCAAATCAATTTTGTACTTGGAGAATGGGAGCAAAAAGAATTTGATATTTTAGAAAAGAAATTTCACACTATTCAGTCTGCTATTGAAGGGTTTTCTTTCATTGGTTTAGATAGAACCATGAATACCTTCAATAATAAGTAACAGAGTTTTAGAACAGACCATGAAGCTCAGCATCAATTTTAGAAATAATTTTTCCTAAATCTTCCTGATTTTCGTTGTAGGAATTTTCATCCACGTCAATAATTAAAAGCTTACCCTTGTCATAAGTTGAAATCCAGGCTTCGTACCGTTCATTCAGTCTTTTTAAATAATCTAATCGGATACTTTCTTCGTAATCTCTTCCTCTATTTTGAATGTTTTGAACCAATTTCGAGACAGAAGCTCTCAAATAAATGAGTAAGTCTGGAGCAGAAATAAATGATTCAAGAAGATTAAAAAGGCTAAAATAATTTTCAAAATCTCTAGTTGTCATTAAACCCATTGAGTGCAGGTTGGGGGCGAATATAAATGCGTCTTCATAGATGGTCCTATCTTGTATGACCGTTTTCTCATTTTTTCTTATTTCTTGAATCTGTGTAAATCTACTATTAAGGTAGTAGATCTGAAGATTAAATGACCATCGTTGCATTTCATCATAGAAGTCCATTAAGTAAGGGTTATCATCTACATCTTCAAAATGAGTGTCCCAATTGTAATGTTTTGCTAGTAGACCTGTTAGAGTGGTTTTTCCGGCACCAATATTTCCTGCGATGGCAATGTGCATACTAAACTTATTTGGTAATCTAAGGTAGAAAAATAGGTACAAGAAAAGCCAAATGTTAATAACTTTTATAGAGGGCTAAAAATCAAACTTCAGGAACTGAATCTTAGTTAAATCCTTGTAAAATCCTACAGCCTCATTAAGCTCACCAACTACTTTCAAGTAAGAACTATTTTTAATCAAAGTGTCTAATTTAAAGTCTAATTTGAAGTATTTTAAAAAATAAGTACCATCATATAAAATATAACTGTCATCATCATAAATAAACCCCATTGAAGCGGAAGCAGGTATCGTATGAACTAAAGATCCAAATTGGTCAAATTCAAAGATTTGATTTTTAGTAAAAGCAAAAAGATGTTTATTATATTCTTCCATTCTTATAATGGGGCCTTTAAAATCGGGTAAAATAACAGCTAGATTTCCACTTCTGTAAGTGATATTAGAATGAATATCTATCTTAATGATCTCGTTGATATCCACATCGAAAAGCCAAATGCCATTGTCAAAATTACTGTTGGCTATGCAGTTAGTCTGATAAAGAGACAAGCTGTTCAGATCAATATTTTTTTCTTGTTGACTTAATGTATTGTCCAATACACAAATTACCCCCATATCTCTGTATAGTAGTAAAGGTCTCAGAGGATTACTTACATCAACCTGACTAATTTTTCCTAGGTTTTTATTGCTGTAAGAATATATGATTTGATTATTCTTATTTTTTTTGAAAAGATTGTCATAGGAAATTTCATAAATGTACCCATATCGATCAACATTAATTCCATCAATCTGGTAGCTTAGTGCAATTTCTTTTGAAATTTTTTGACTAAAAAAAATCGAGGGGTTAAAAATTAGAAATAATATTATGTTAGCAGATTGTATTACTGATTTTAATGATTTCATTTATGAATATTTTAGAACCATCAATCCTGGGGACTTTGTGTTGACCACCTAATTTACCTCTTTTTTTCATCCANTTAAAGAAAGAACCTTTTTCAACAATGGTAACTTTTGGAAAACCTAAGGGNTTATTNTTTTTTCTTTTGGCTTTATAATCNATATTANTTTTTTGGAGTTNGGAGTCAACGNTTCGTGTAAATTGATNAATATNATTNGGCATNTTTTCAAATTCNATAACCCAATGATGTTGNCCTACATTTTCAAATTTAGAATTTGACATATTAAATGATACCATAAATTCATTAACCCTTGACTGGCTTAACTTTTGAACTTCAAGTATAGTTTGCTCTAAATGGTCAACCATAACTTCTTCCCCAAATTGATTTAGAAATAATTGAGTTCTACCGCAAACCTTGATCTTAAATGGATAAGTTTGGGTAAATAAAATGGTGTCTTTAGTTCTGTAACGCCATAGTCCACCATTAGTTGTTATCACCATTTCATATGGTTCATTTAATTCCACATCTTCTAATGATATCGTATTTGGTTGAGCGTTATGCCAATCTTNTTTTTTNATGAATTCATAATAAATTCCATAATCTAACATCAATAACATGTCCTTATCTTCATTACATTGTTGAAGNCCAAAATAACCTTCCGTTGCATTGTAGTTTTGATAATAGTTAATAGGTTTCCCAAATAATTCTTGGAATAGAGGTAGATAAGAGTTTATGGAAGTGCCCCCATGTAAAAACAATTCGAAATTTGGCCAAACTTCATGTATGTTATTGACATTATTTTGATCGATTATTCTTTTAATAATCATCAATATCCATGATGGAACTCCCGCTATAAGGTGTATGTCATCTCTTGCAGAAGTATCACATATGTAATTTAATTTCTCATTCCAATCTTTTGAAGTTAATTTTCCTACTCCTCGAGGGGATCTTCTCCATTCACACCACCATGGTAAATGCTGCATAATAATGGCAGACAGATCGCCAATAATGGTTTTTTTATTTCCAGTGAACGAATTTAAAGACCCACTTGCTATTAGGTGTTTACCCCTGAAGAGTGAGGTTGATGGGTTTTCCCNATAATAAAGGGATAGTAGATCTTTCCCCCCTTTNTAATGACATTCCATTAGAGACTCTTTAGAGATGGGNATNTGTTTAATCACTCCCGAAACAGTTCCAGATGATTGGGCAAACCAACTCACATGACCAGGCCACAAAACATGTGGTACTCCTTTTTTCATCCTTTCGATATCATNAGATAAATCATGATATTCATGTAGAGGAACTTCACCTTTAAATTGGNTTGAACTATTAATTTCATTGAAACCAAAATTTTGGCCGAATTCTGTGTTTTTAGCTTTTTCTAAATTTTGAAAAAGAATTTTTTCTTGAGTACGAATAGGCTCCTTTATGAACTCCTCAATTTCATGTATCCTTTTTTCCATATACCATGAGAAAAAGGAATTAAGAGGATTACCAATTAAGGTGTTCATGTTGGTTTAATCACCCAAAGAAAATGAGTGAGATGATAACAAGTAGGGCAATAGACACATAGATGTAACCTATAATACCAGTACTTCCGTGAAAATTTTTATCTGTTGACATAACTATTTTTTACAAATATAAACACTTATTTTATTGAAAATTCAAATGGCATAAATGATTGGTATTTGTCCTTTGAATTNATCTGGAAAGGGCTTGAGNTAAATTGTTTATTCAATGTGGTTATTAAAGTAGAAAGTTCATTNTTATTGNTGGTACTTACNTTTATATCAAGTTCTGAAATCAACTCTAAAAAGGGGTCACTTTCAACTTTAGGAAGCTCCATTATCCTGATATTTTCATTATTGATATCAGCTAATTTAGCGGCATAATTAATGGCATCTTTAACTGTCCCAATTTCATCAATAAGCTGATTTTCTAATGCCTTATCTGATGTCCAAACTCTACCTTTTGCAATTTCATGAACTTCTTCTTTACTGAGCTCAGANCTTCCATCAGAAACTCTTGTTAAAAAAGTGTCATAAATCTCATCAATTGCTTTCTGATAAACCTCTAATTCAAAGGGGTCAAGTGTGTTAAATAGCGACATGGATGCATGTGGGTTAGTCTCTACTCTGTCAAACGACAATCCAATATTTTCATTTAACATTCTTCCAACAGACGGCACTACTCCAAAAACNCCAATAGAGCCCGTTATCGTATTAGCCGAAGCAAAAATTCTATCTGCACCACACGAAATGTAATAACCACCTGANGCAGCAACACTTCCCATAGAGACTACAACTGGTTTATNTTTTTTGGCNAATTCAAGTGACCTCCANATCACATCCGAAGCTAGTGCGCTTCCTCCGGGGGAATTTACTCTTAACACGATAGCTTTTATTGAGGAATCATTCTTAGCCTTATTTATGGCTTTTACGATGGTTTCAGAACCCATCACTCCTTCTTGANTTTTACCGCTTCTAATTTCCCCAACAGCGTATATTAGAGCTATGTTTGATTTTTTGGAGAAATTAAATTTCCTTTTAGAAGATTGTTTCTTTATATATTTTTTGAAGGGAATTTTATTCATTTTCTCATTCTCATTTAAACTGAACTTACTATTTACTATTGAGTCTAGCTCATCTTCATATAATGTTGCATCAATTAAATTCTGATTTAAACTACCTGACGAATTATGAGCTAAAACAGAGTCAGCAATTTGATTTAGGTTATTATTAGTTATATTTCTACTGTCCCC
>NZMV01000004.1 GCA_002694645.1 Crocinitomicaceae bacterium
ATGATTACAATTGGGTGTTAGATAGCGGGTTAACGAATCAATTTGAGTATCAACAAAACGTATTTGGAATGTATACAACTGCTGCTATTGAAAAAAATAAAACAGGTCTTAAATTAGGACTTCGATTAGAGAATACGTTATTAAAAACAAAACTCATTACCACCAACGAAGAAAATAATCGAAATTTTAATAATCTATTTCCAACGCTTCATTTTTCTTATAATCATAATAAATCACTAGGCTTTCAGATTGGCTATTCTAAGAGGATTTATAGACCCAGATTATGGGACTTAAATCCATTTTTTAATATTAGGGACAATTATAATATTAGAACAGGAAATCCAAACTTATTGCCAGAATTTACAGATTCGTATGAAATATCTACTATAATCACTTCTGACAATATATCANTTAACTTCAGTCTATATACCAGAATTACGGAGGATGTGATTGAAAGAATTTCCACATTTGAAANTAATGTCAATACCTATANNCCATANAATATTGGCGTAAAAGAANCAATTGGTTTAGAATGTAATACTAAAATAAGTGTNAACAAAAAAATTACATTACTTGGTGATTTCAATTACTTTCAGTTTAAAAGATCAGGTGAATTTGAACAACAAATTATCAATTTCTCCGCTTATCAATGGTATACAAAATGGACTTCAAAATTCAAATTAGGGGCTATCACAGATATCGAATTGAGTGGTCAATATGAATCAGGATATCAAACAGTGCAAGGAGACATAAANGCGCAATGGTATGCCAATATTGGAATGAGACAAAAACTTCTTGACGGTAGAGCCATATTAAGCTTTAGTGTTAGGGATATTTTTGCTACAAGAATATGGGTAAATGAAGTTATTCAAAATGATTTCTATCTNTATAGCCGAAGTTTAAGAGGAAGATTTATTACTNTAGGATTTAGCTATGGATTTGGTAAAGGCGAAGCCATGGAATACAGTGGGGCTAGAAGATATTTTTAAACAAAAAAGCAGGCCCATCGACCTGCTTTAGTTTAGAAAGGAGTTTTATGAAAAACAACCCTGGAGGATCGCCTGTCTATAAAACTCCATAATACTTTCTGAATTAGACATTTGACACCCCCTTTCTATATTAAATTAAACATAAGTTATTGTCATAACTTCGAACAAAATAAAATTATTAAGATAAATTATAAATTCACTTTTTTGTTTAACTTTTTAGTATTTTAGCTTTATGAAATTCTTCCAATTAATACTTATTNTAANAGTTTGNACACTATCTTGTTCTAAGGAGACTATTTACGATTTAAANCAAGAAATGGATTGTGAAAAGTGGGATGGTTATCATAAATTCATCTATGATCCAATCATTGTTGATGAAGAATGTAATTGTATTGTAGCCGGAAAAGTAAAATACTTGCAGAATTGCGAAACGAAAGCATTAGTTCACTACGGAAATGGAGTATGTGACAATATTGCTTTAAAAATTANTTGCATAGAAGGAAACTGCTACGATAAAGATGGTAACCCATACGATGTTCAAGAATTCACCATAGATTGTAATGGTAATTCTATTCAAAATGGAGAAGTGAACNCTAATGAGCTCGATGACTTATTTAATCCCTNAACTGGACCTCAACCCTAATTCTTTTTTCTAAGTTTTTTAAATGAATTGCTTTAAGCTTTTTAATCTNATTGCAATTTTTTCATCCATAGCTTGTGGCAAAGTAAATAAAGATTGTAACCAAAATACTTATCCAAATGCAGCTACTCAGTATTGGTATGCTTCGCATCAAGGTTCTCAGGAAGAATCACATGGACATTTCATCTTGTCTTGCCAAGACGGAGGATTTGTTCAAATTGGCGAAACTGGATTCCTGCCTAATTCAGCAAAATTACTGATTGTGAAAACAGATGAGAACGGCATNCTATTGTGGAAAAAAGAATTTCATCAAAATGGACACAATCTTGGTAATTCAGTTCTGGAAGTNGANGATGGATATATATTATGTGGAGAAATCGATCAAAATAGTGCCTTAATTAAATTGGATAAAACAAATGGGAATGTAATTTTCAATTCTAATATTGATAATGGAGGGTTAGATGCATTTGAACANNTAGCAAAAACACACAATGGATTTCTAGCANTTGGATATAATCAAGCCTATGATATTACCAACACTTTTTATACNGAAGGTTATGGTTATGCTACGTTTTTAGATTCCAATGGACAAAAGATAAGTGGTGTTGACTTAAGTAGCTATATNTCTCATGCTTACCGAATTAATGCTCATAACAATCACTATTATATTNCTGGATTNTCCTTCAATGCGGAATCATATGTGCTTTTAAAAATGGATAGCANTGGTCAGGTTATTTGGAAAAAAGAATATGGCGGATCAAATTCNGATCATTGTTTTGGTATGGATTTATCAAATGATGGTTTTATTTTTCTTACTGGACATACGTTGTCAGGAACTGAAAACTGGGATACGTACACGATCAAAATTAATTTTCTCGGAGATGTAGTTTGGGAATCCAAAAAAGGCAATCCAAGAGGTTTTAATCCTAAGTTTATTCATGATGAAGCATGGGATGTTAAAGCTACAACTGATGGTGGATGTATAGTGGTTGCCGGAACTGGAGATGAATATGGAAACTACAATAGAAAGTGTGGAAATGATGGAGATAACTCGAACACATGGCATGTGTATTTAATTAGATATAACTCTAATGGAGAAGTAGTATGGGAAAAAACATTTGGAAGTGATGAAGGAATGGATTGGGCAGGTGAAGCCATAGACCTAACGAATGATGGAGGTTCNATTATTGCTGTAGATGACGGTTCATTTGGGTTTTTAAAAACATCAAATATTTGAATTTAACAAAAGGAGAAATGAAAAAACCAGGAAATACCAAATTACCAAGTACAGATGAAGAGTTAAAAGCACTTGCTGCTAAGGAAAAAGGCAAATATACCTATGCAGTTAATGACTATTTTGCTAAGCCAAAATCATCNTCATTTCAATTATCTCCTAATGGTACTTTTATGAGCTACAGAGAAAAAGATGAAAATCTTAAAAAACATGTATACGTTAAAAATATCAAATCAGGTGAAGTNAAACGAGTTATTGAAGAAAAAGAGGAGCTAATAAGAGGTTACGGTTGGGCTAATGATAGCAGACTAGTATATGTCATGGATAAGGGNGGCAACGAAGATTATCATTTATTTGCGGTGGATATTGACGGTAAAAATCAAAAAGAATTAACTCCTTATAAGGGCGTTAAAGTGAANATTCTTGAAATGCTAAAAGAAGANAAAGATCANATGATNATATCTATGAACAAAAATAACGCAGAGGTTTTTGACCCATATAAAATCAATATCAAGAATGGGGAAATCGAGCAGCTNTATGAAAACAAAGACATCACTAACCCNATAGCCAATTATGTTTTTGANAAAGATGGTAATCTTAGGGGGTATGCCAAATTAAAAGATGGAATGAACTATGAAATCTATTACCAAAAATCAAATGGAAAATTTGAAGTGATCTTAGAAACAAACTGGGACGACTCCTTCTATATTTCCAATTTTAATTATGCATCGACCAATAAAAATGAAGCTTATGTCGTATCGAATTTAAACAGCGATAAAACTGAAATATTCCGATACGATTTAGAAAAAAATGAAGTTCTTGAAAAGTTATTTGGTCACGAAAAATACGATGTAAACAGTCTTGCTACGTCAAGAAATCGAGGTTGGGAATTAGACTATTTCAGCTATGAAGGCGAAAAATATCATATTATTCCGATTAGTGATTATTACAAAAAATTACATGCCAGATTAAAAGAAGAGTTTCCAAATCATGAATTTTATGTTTCGGATAAAACAGATGATGAGACTCAATATCTTATTTACGTAACCAGTGATAGATTATATGGAAAATACTATGCCTATGACGTTCAAAAAGATGAAATAAAGCTTCTTTTTGATTTAATGCCTCAGCTCAAGGAAGAGGATATGGCTGAAATGCGTCCCATTTCTTTCGAGAGTAGAGATGGCCTAACACTTCATGGATATATTACTTTGCCAAAAGAAGCTGTTGAAGGTGAAAAAGTACCCTTGATTGTAAATCCCCATGGAGGTCCACAAGGGGTTAGAGATTCGTGGGGGTTTAACCCTGAATCTCAGCTATTTGCAAGTAGAGGATATGCCACTTTGCAAGTAAATTTCAGAATAAGCGGTGGATATGGAAAGGCTTTTTTAAGGAAAGGCTATAAACAAGTTGGAAGGAAAGCTATGGACGATGTGGAAGATGGTCTAAAATACGTCATTGAACAAGGTTGGATTGACCCTGAAAAGATAGCTATTTATGGCGGCAGTCATGGAGGATATGCCGTATTAAGAGGTTTAACTAAAACACCTGATTTATATACTTGTGGTATCGATTACGTAGGGGTTTCTAACTTATTCTCTTTTATGGAAACTATTCCGCCTTACTGGAAACCTTACTTGAAAATGATCAAAGCTATTTGGTACGATCTAGATGTGGAAGAA
>NZMV01000005.1 GCA_002694645.1 Crocinitomicaceae bacterium
TGTCGATAAAGCCTTAGTTGAATTTAATTATGTAAGCGAAGAAACTACTGGTAAAATAAAAGGGGTTTCAGGAGAAATCAAATTTAATCCCAATAATTTATCTGATTTTAAATTTGAGGGAAAGGCTCATATTTCTAGTATCAACACATCCAATAATATGAGGGACAAGCACTTAAATTCTTCTGATTACTTTAATACAAAACTTTACCCCTATATTACTTTTTCTGCAAAATCTATAGAAAAAAAAGAAAGTTATTTTTTATTAACCGGAAATATGACCATTAAAGACATTGTGCAAGAAGAATCGATCAAATTTACATTTGAAGATGGAGTATTTATTGGGAGATGTGTCATTTATTCAAATGATTATCAAGTTCACGAACAAAAAACCAGAGAAAAAAGTAAAATTTTAATTAAGATTAATGTCCCAATATTATAATTAAGTTTTTATGAACAATACCATTAAAAAAGTAAGCGCTTACATTTTAATTTCGTTAGTGCTTTTAACCACCACTGTAGCCGTACTAGAAATCTGGGGTATTCATCTTTTTGACATCAAAGCTATCTTTTGGAGATTAATGCAGTCCTTACTTGTCATTTTCTGCTCCTCTGCCGTTTTGCTATTTATTTTTGCTGTTATTCTTAAAGAAAAAAAGGAAGAATAATACGATGTTTACAATAGCATAAAGAATTCTTAAAATGTTATTATCTTTCACATATGAGAATATATATCTTATATGTGCTTTTAATTCTGCTTAATTGTAGTTCTTATGCTCTCGAAAAAGAAGAACTCCTAAAACTAATTAGACCTGATGAGGCCAAAAGTGATAACCTAATTGTTCTTAATTCTGATTACATCAATGAAAATCCGCAGCGTGCGATTCAATATCATAATCAAGCCATAGAGCAAATCAAAAACATGCCCTTTAAGGCCTTTTATCTACTCCAAAATGGGGTCATATACAATTACTACTATAATAACAAAAAAGACTCTGCCTTAAAAAGTATTATTGATGCTCAGAATATTTTTAAAGAGGAAAACCTTATTAGCGAACAAATCCTGTGTGATATTTTAAAAGGTACTGTCTTTGAAAAAATGGGAGACCTGATAAGAGCTGAAATGGAATACAAAAATGCGTATGAGCGCGCCAAAAAAATTAACGAGTTTAAAGTCGCATTTATTGGCTTATTGGCTGGGTATGACCTAAATAATCAAAACATTAAAAATTTTTCAGTTGACGAAAGTGTTTCTTTAATCAATAGTATTTATTCCCCCTCCCTAAAGGGATATGCATACATTTTAGTTCACAAAAGATTAATTAAGGCCAATAAAGAAAATTACTCTGTTCAGCTTTTAGACAGTGCGCAGGTGGTATTTGAAAATGCTGCTATGACTGTTGAAACTATTGAGGTAATCATAGAAAAGGCTCGATATTTTGAAATGATTAATAATGTAGAGAAGGTAATTCAGTTAAACGAAATCATTTACAAAAAATCCATTACCGAAAACTATGGAAAAGGACTAATCTACAGTTGCCATAAATTATCAGATTTTTTCGAATCCATTAATGAATTTGAGTGGGCTAACATTTACTTACGCTACTTAAACCAAATTAAAACAGCAGAAGGTGAAAAAGAATTAGCGGAAAGAGTTCTGTTNGCAGAAAAAGAAAAAAAGATGGATCTAGAGCGGATGATNTCAAAAAATAAGCTGCANTACCAAGGTTANCTAATTGCAATAGGTTTTGGTATAGCCCTTTTAATTTTGGCTGCTGCTGTTTATATTTTTTTTGCNTACAGAACNAAATCAAAACTGGCTACAGATCTATTACTTGCTTACAATAAAAATAAAGAGTTNAAAAANGAAAAAGATAATTTCTTAGCCTANACATCGCATGAGATCAGAACTCCATTATCTGCAGTTTTAACTACNTCAGAATTATTAAAAAAATCNAANTTGAATAATAAACAAANTNAATTACTGGACACGCTTAAAAATAGTGCAAGCAATATTTTGTTTTTAGTAAATGATATTCTTGATTTATCAAAACTAGAGCAAAGAAAAATTACACTAGAGAAAAAACCATACAGTCCCAAAAATATAATTCAAGAAACTTTAAATATCCTAGATACAAAAGCCATTGCTAATCACGTTAATTTGAAATTTGAAACCGAGCTGAGTAATGATTTTTATGTCCAAGGAGATTCATTCCGCTTTCAGCAAATCATGTTAAACCTTATAGACAATGCCATAAAGTTTTCACCAAAAGGATTGATAAAAGTTACATTAGAAAAAAAAGAAAAAAATAAATTAAAGATTAAAGTTATTGATAACGGTATTGGAATAGATAACAAAAAATTAAAAGAAATTTTCAAACCATATTCTCAAGAAAAAATAAATATCTCAAGGCAATATGGTGGTACTGGTCTAGGTCTGGCCATTTGTGATCAAATAATTCAATTAATGGAAGGGGAAATTAAAGTGAAGTCTAATGATAAAGGCACTACATTTTCTATTACCATTCCTCTGAAAGAGGTGTCTAAAAATGAAAAAGAAATCGTTTCCGATTTTATCCCCTTAAAAGACAATTTGAAAATCTTACTTGCCGAAGATGATCCATTAAATGGTGAGTTGTTTATGGAATTGTTAGCATCGCAATACAAAAATGCCACAGTTAAATGGGTTGTTAATGGAGCTGAAGCCATTAAAGCACTTAAAAAAGATTGGTATGACATTGTAGTTATGGATATTGAAATGCCTGTTATGAACGGATATAAAGCCAGTGAAGAAATTAGAAATGCAGCTGATATGTCAAATGCCAATATTCCTATTTTAGGAATGACGGCACACATTGTGGAAGATGTAATGGAGAAATGTTATAAAAGTGGAATGAACGACTGTATTTCTAAACCATTTCAAATTGAATACTTAACCAAAAAAATTAACTCCTTATCCAAAAGAAAAATTGAAGTTGATCATAACAACGAATTCAACAAAAATGACAAGTATGTACAAATATTCAAATCCTCATTTAATGACGACTTAGTAGCTCTAGTAAAATCAAATAAGGAAGGTGATATGAACAAAATTTTATCTATTCTGCACAAAATGAAGGGAGCTTCCTTGACAATGGGTTATAATTCTCTAGGAAATGCCATTTCGCAAATGGAAGAAAATAAATTATTAAATTTAGATTTAATTGAGACCTTGTTTCACCAATCCATAAATAAAGTCAAAGCGTGATAAGAGCCATTATAGTAGATGATGATGAACTGTGTAGGACCGTAATAAGTGATCTGCTAAAAGAAGTGGATGGATTTGAATGTGTAGCTAATTTTGGAAATGCATTAGATGCCTTTAAATTTCTAAATGAAAATGAAGTTGACGTAGTTTTTCTTGATGTAGAAATGCCAAAAATGGGAGGTATGGAATTACTTAGAAATCTACAAATAAGTCCACTAATCGTCATGATCACATCTCATGATGAATTTGCACTTGAATCATACGAATATGATGTTACTGATTTTTTAAAGAAACCTCTAAGTGCATCCAGATTTCTTAAAACCATAGAAAAAATAAAAAAGCTATTAGTTGAATCTGCTGAAGTTAAGAAAAGTGATAGTTACATATTTATTAAATCTGAATCTAAACTAATCCAAATTAAGTTAGAAGATATTTTATGGATTGAAGCCTTAGGAAATTACATGCGCATTCACACCGAGAACGAAAAACATACTGTCTTAAGTACAATGAAAGAGATTGAATCTAAATTGCCTTCTAGCGAATTTATTAGAATACAACGTTCATTTATTGTAAGGGTAGATAAAATCTTATCTATTGAAGATAATTATGTGGTAATGAAAAATAAAGAAATTCATATTGGAAAGGCTTATAAAGAAGAACTAAACAACAGGTTAAACTTTCTTTAACTAAAACCCAATTACAATACCATTTCTGGCACTTCTGCATCAACAATTAATTTACCCCTTGTAGCTTTTATGATTTGTTCCACTGATACTCCTGGTGCACGTTCTATTAACTTAAATCCTCCCTCAGGAAGGATTTCCAAAACAGCAAGATTCGTTACTACCTTTTTCACACAATTAACGCCTGTCAAGGGTAAACTACACTGTTCAAGTAGCTTACTTTCTCCTGCNTTATTGGTGTGCATCATAGCTACAATAATATTATCTGCGCTTGCAACTAAATCCATTGCACCTCCCATACCTTTAACCATTTTACCAGGAATTTTCCAATTGGCAATATCCCCGTTTTCACTTACTTCCATTGCGCCAAGTACNGTAAGCTGTACATGCTGTCCCCTTATCATACTAAAACTAGTAGATGAATCAAAATAAACAGCTCCCGGTAAAGCGGTAATCGTTTGTTTTCCTGCATTAATAAGATCAGCATCTTCCTCNCCGTCAAANGGAAAAGGGCCCATACCTAGAATTCCATTTTCNGATTGNAACTCAACATTAATTCCTTTAGGAATATGATTTGCNACTANNGTTGGTATGCCTATACCTAAATTCACATACCATCCATCNATTAATTCTTGTGCTATCCTCTTCGCTATGCCATTTTTATCTAAACTCATATTAATGATCTTTAGTAATTACTGTTCTNTGCTCTATTCTTTTCTCAAATTTTTGGCCCTTAAATATTCGTTGCACAAAAATTCCTGGNGTATGAACNTGATTNGGNTCTAACTCTCCAGGCTGNACTAATTCTTCCACTTCTGCAATGGTAATTTTACCTGCCATAGCCATAGGGGGATTAAAATTTCTGGCTGTTCCNTTATAAATTAAATTTCCTGCCGTATCACCCTTCCATGCTTTTACAATNGCAAAATCTGCAAGAAGTGCTTGTTCTAAAATGTGANGTTTTCCATTAAATTCTCTCACTTCTTTTCCTTCTCCTACTTCAGTACCATAACCTGCAGGTGTGAAAAAAGCAGGAATTCCTGCGCCTCCAGCTCTACATCTTTCGGCTAAACTACCCTGAGGAATAAGATCAACCTCTAATTCTCCTGAAAGCATTTGACGCTCAAATTCATCATTTTCTCCGACATAAGAAGAAATCATCTTTTTAATCTGACGCTNTTNTAANAGCAGACCTAAACCAAAATCATCAACACCAGCATTNTTGGATATGCAGGTTAAATCATTTACTTTCATTTCAACTAGTGCANTAATACAATTTTCNGGAATTCCACACAACCCAAATCCACCAAGCATCAAGGTCATTCCACTTTTAATTCCTTGGCATGCTTCTAAAGCACTTTTCACCTCTTTATTTATCATATTCTTACTTTACCAATTATCATCGTTCAATCCCCAACTATCTTCATTNGTTTCTTGTTCCANCTGGATGCTATTATTCTCTTTTTCTGAGCAATCTAAAGGTGACTTTAACATGGTCTCAGGAACTTCAAAATCTTCTTGCGAAATATATAATGAATCATCAGCATTGATGTATTTTGTATAATATGCAAAAATGGGAAGTGCTGTGTTTGTTCCCATGCCTTGGCTTAAGGTGCTAAATCTCACGGATCTATCCTCTGCACCTACCCAAACTCCTGTCACTAAATCTGGAGTCAAACCCACAAACCAACCATCTGATTGATTTTGAGTTGTTCCTGTTTTTCCAGCAATTGGCTGAGAAATACCCGCATAAGGTCTTTTTTCTGTTTCTTTAGCCCTTATCCTTATTGCCGTTCCTCCCATAACAGGTTTTCCATTGGCATTTTTCATNGTAGGATGTTTTATTCCCGTNGTTACTAATTTCATCATTTCTAATATAATNTGAGCTGTTTCACGGTTCCAAACTTGATGAGATTCGGGGATATTATCGTATATGACATTACCAAATTTATCTTCTATTCGAAGCAAATAAACAGGCTTATTGTAAATCCCATGATTGGCAAATGGAGCTATAGCACTNACAATATCATGTACTGAAATATCAAAAACCCCCAAAGCCATAGCAGGTACAGGATCAAATTTTGAGGTGTCAATTCCCAATTGCGCTACTCTATTAAAAACATTGTTGATCATGGAGCCTTTTTTAATTATACTAGCTGTTATATTATTCATGGAATTAGCGAGAGCAAATGATATAGTAGTGGGTTCTCCCGTNAATGAACTTCCAGAATTTTTTGGACACCATAATTTGTTTCTATTTTCTGTATGCGGAACCTCAATACAGTATTTTATATCAGGAACTTCATAACAAGGGTCAACAATCCCNGATTCTATTGCAGTAGCGTATACAAACGGTTTAAATGTTGAGCCTACTTGCCTGGTTCCCTTTTTAACCATATCATATTTAAAATGCTTAAAATTAGGNCCACCAACCCATGATTTAATATGCCCATTGTGAGGGTTAATAGACATCATACCCGCNCTTAATAGTCCCTTGTAGTACCTTACCGAATCATACGTTGAAAATAAAGTGTCTTTTTCTCTTGTTGCTGTAGATTTCCAGTCAAAAACTCGTGCTTTTTTCTTTTTGGCCAACGATTTTTCAATCTCTTCTTTTGTTTTTTTTGGGGTAACCGTACCACAGTAAGAACACTTATAACCTTCTGTAGTTGCACTCATATATCTACTTGGTCGTTCACAGTAACTGCATGCTTTTCCAACTAATTTTTTATAAGTCATGGATTGTCTAACCGCTCTATTGACAATGGTATCTATTTGAGCTTTTGTGATGTCATCTGAAAAAGGCGGATTATCCCATTTGGCATTATTTTTAGTGAATGCNTTCTGAAGTTCAAATGCTAAATGTGTTTCAACNGCTTTTTCTGCATGTTGCTGAATTCTACTATCAATGGTGGTATATATTTTCAACCCATCCGAATAGATATCATATTTGCTTCCATCAGACTTAGCGATGATGTAGTTATTAAGATCATCTTTCTNAGCAAATAACTTACTTAATTCTCCTCTTAGGGTTTCTCTGAAATAAGGAGCTAGGCCAGTTTGGTGATCAACTTTATTATATTGTATACCGAGCGGAAGTTGCTTAATGGAATCAAAGTCTTCTTTGCTAATAAATTCATTTTTCAACATTTGATATAACACCACTGACCTTCTTTTTAATACCGTATCAGGTCTTCTAAGGGGATTGAAAATGGAAGGGTTTTTTGCCATGCCAACTAACATAGCTGATTCATGCATATCTAAATCTGTAGTTGATTTTCCAAAATAGACCTTTGACGCACTATTAATTCCAACGGCATTATTTAAAAAGTCAAACTTATTTAAGTACATAGATATGATTTCTTCTTTAGTGTAATTTCTTTCTAGCTTAGAAGCGATAATCCACTCTTTTATTTTTCTGAGTACCAATTCAAACTTCGTTAATCTCTTTCTTGGGAAAAGTAACTTTGCTAATTGTTGAGATATCGTAGATCCACCACCTTTTGAATTACCCGTTATAACCCCTTTGATTACCCTACCCAAGGCCCTTACGTCAATTCCAGAATGTTCAAAAAAACGTTCATCTTCGGTAGCAACTAAAGCGTTTACTAAATGTTCAGGTAAATAGTTAAAGTGAATATTAGTGCGATTTTCGTGATAATAGTTACCAATTTCCTTTAGATCAGCACTGTAAATTATGCTTGCTAAATTCGTTTTGGGGTTTTCTAATGCGGCAATATCTGGAAGTGTTTCATCATTGGCTAATAAATACAGAGAATACATCCCGAAAACTGGTGAAAGTATAATTAGCCAAATTAGCGCTCTTTTTATGAATTTTTTAACCCTCAAAACTGAAATATAAGCCAAATATAATGTGGTATTACTTACGTGGTTGAATTTCCTATTAATTATTGTAAACTATTTTATCTCAATAAAAATTGTTCACCTTTGTCTTTAAATGAGAGATCTTAAAAACAAAAAGCATTTTATAAAATACAGTAATATGGTCGTTCAAATGGGTGTAATAATTGGAGTATTTACATATGTCGGCCATTATCTTGATTTAAAGTTTGATACTTCAAAAAAATATTGGACAATGATTCTTTCATTAGCTGGAGTTTTTGGGGCTATTTACCAAATGATCAGAAGTTTAAGATGAAGAAGTGGGGAGTCTACATAAGCTGTTTCTTTGGTATTACATCCATGCATGTCTTCTTTAATTATTTTTTAAAATTTGAATCGGTTTCTTTGAACGAAACGCTAATAATGGATTTTTTCCTCGCTTTTATAACAGCTGTTTTTATCTTTCTTTCGGAATATTTATCCGCTAAAAAAAACACATCTCCCTTTATATTTCTAAGTTTTATTTTTTTAAAAATGTTTACTTGCTTACTTTTTTTGATGCCCATAATCAAAAATTATAACTCTCAAAAAATGGGATATATTTTGCAATTTTTCATTATCTATTTTACGTATCTATTTATTGAGATTTTAATCCTTAACAAAGCTTCAAATTAATATTTTACCCAAAATAGTTTTGGCATTCAAATAATTGATTAATTTTGGCCGAATTTTAAATTCAACGAGTAAAAATGGGATATAAATTACTACTAAAATTTGTCTTACTCTTATCTGTAATTTTCATTTTTTCGACACCTTCATTCGCTGAACACCATGAAGATAGTCATCATAGTGAAGAAGAGCACTCAACTGAAACAGCGGAAAATAAAAATACTTCCGAGCTTTATAACCCAGTACCAGACATTATGCATCACATAGCTGACGCTCACGAGTGGCATTTTTGGGGTGAGGGAGAAGATGCTGTTTCCATACCCCTTCCAGTTATTCTATATGCAGATGGAAATTTAGACATATTCATGTCTTCTGCTTTTCATCATGGCCACAGCTCGGTCCTAAAAGGTAGTAGAGAATATACTATTGATCATCACGGACATATCCATGAAAAAAATGGTGCTCAAATTATTGACCTTTCTATCACCAAAAATGCAGCATCAATGATACTTGCCTTTATATTGCTAATTGCATTATTTAGCGTTTCTGGAAGGAAGGCTAAGCAGAATAATGGTGCTCCTAAAGGTATACTTGGTTTTTTAGAACCCCTCATTTTGTTTGTAAGAGATGACATCGTAAAACCTAACATCACGCATGGACATCAAAAGTTTTTACCATATCTATTAACGTTGTTCTTTTTCATTTTAATGAATAATCTTCTTGGGCTGCTCCCAGGATCAGCAAACGTCACTGG
>NZMV01000006.1 GCA_002694645.1 Crocinitomicaceae bacterium
AAATAAACGGCACAACAGGATATGAGGAGGCTGCCGGACAAGGAATTATAGCTGGCATAAATGCTCATCTAAAAATTAAGGAAAAAGATCCACTTATTTTGACAAGAGATGAAGCATACATTGGAGTTCTAATAGATGATTTAATAACAAAGGGCACTAAAGAACCTTATCGAATGTTTACGTCAAGAGCAGAATACAGAATTTTATTAAGACAAGACAATGCCGATTTGAGGCTTCACCAAAAGGCGTTTGACATCGGATTATTATCAAAGAAAAAATATGAATCTACTTTAGAGAAAATTAAGGAAACTCAACATTTATCCTCTTTTGTGAAAAAACTTTCGGTTGTACCTGAGAAAATCAATCCAATACTAAAGGAAAGAAATTCGAATACTATTAAGCAAAAAGTAAAGGCTCCATCAATAATTTCTAGGCCCTTTATTAAGATTAATGACGTATTGGAAACACACCTTGATTTGGCGGATTTTTCAAACACATTAAAGTATAGAAAGGAGTGTTTGGAACAAGTAGAAATAGACATTAAGTATAAAGGATATATTGATAGAGAAAAAGATTTGGCAGACAAGATTAAGAAACTTGAGTATGTAGAAATCCCTGATGATATAAACTATGATAAGTTTTCTTCTCTTTCAAATGAGTCTAAAGAAAAGTTAAATAAAGTAAAGCCTATAAACATTGGCCAGGCATCTAGAATAAGCGGTATTAAACCATCTGATATTTCCATTCTTCTAGTATATTTAGGCCGATAGACGTTCCACGTGAAACACAAATTAGAAAAAGTAGAAACATGTCCTTTATGTGGTCATAAAGAATTCACCCATCACTTAAGTTGTGTTGATCATAACTACAGTAATGATCTTTTCGATATAAGCTCCTGTAACAATTGTTCCTTTAAATTCACTAACCCAAGGCCTACTAGTGATACGATCCATAAATACTATATAAGTGATCATTACATATCTCACACCTCGTCAAAAAAAGGGTTATTTAATAAAGTATATCACCTTGTTAGAAACTACCAATTTGGGTATAAATACAGGTTAATTAAGAAAAACCATGCACAAGTAAAGGATATATCCTTATTGGATTTTGGTTGTGGTACTGGAGAATTTTTAAACTATTGTAATCAAAAAGGAATGCACTGTCGAGGAGTAGAAAAAGATGATGGTGCTAGAAATATGGGCAAAAGTAATTTTAATTTGTCTATTCTTGAAAAGCTAGAAGAAGTTGAATCTAAAAAAGAAAAATTCGATGTCATTACGTTATGGCATGTGTTAGAACACATAAAAGATTTTAAACTATTGTTAACACGCTTAAAAGAATTATTAAATGAAAACGGAATATTGATTTTAGGTTTACCCAACCACAACTCACTTGATGCTCAAATTTTTAAAGAAAATTGGGTAGCTTATGATGTGCCCATTCATTTATCACATTTCTCCCAAAATAACATGAAAGACTTNGTTAGCCATTTGTCATTCAAATCAATAAGCACAAAGCCCTTGTTNTTTGATGCATATTACATTAGTTTATTAAGTGCAAAGAAAAAAGGCAAGTCATTCTTATTCGGNCTAAAAAGTGGTNTGATGTCCAANAGAAAAGCAAANAAAACNTCTGAATACTCTAGCTTNGCTTATATTATTAAAAATTAGCTCTTCTGCGGGAGTTTNAATTGTTTTCTATNCNNNTNGATTAAAAAATGATAAAACCCCNTGAGAANCCTTTAANTTGTTTTGTTNNTAAGTTGTTGATTTTCAGTGAATTAAGGAAGANAGNACCCTAATAGTGCTCTTAGGNTTTGNGGTGTTGTATANAATATCATAAGCCGCTTGGACAATGGGTGCTTGTTGTATCAATTGTCTTTGGTGCAGTATATGGTAAATACATTTAGTGGCATTATACCCTTCTGCAACCATTTTCATTTCAGATTTCGTTTCATCAACGGTTAGGCCTTTGCCTATATGTGAACCGAATCTTCTGTTTCTGCTGTGTAACGAATAACAAGTAACGAGTANATCACCTAAATANGCTGATTTTGAAATGCTTCTTTCCTGTTGATCTAATAAAGATAATAGACGCTTCATCTCATTTGTAGATGCCGTAATAATAACAGCTAGAAAATTGTCTCCATAGCCAAGTCCGTTACAAACTCCAGTGATAAGTGCGTAAATATTTTTTAGAATAGCCGCTAATTCTGTACCTAAAATATCATTGGATGATTTTGCATGGATATAATTACAATAAAATAAGGGCAAAATTTTATCTGCTTGTTCAATTTCTTTGAAGGATATGGTTAAATAACTCTTCTTCCTTTGTGCTACTTCTTCTGCGTGGCAAGGGCCAGAAATAACACCATAATCTATATTTGATATTGTTTTAAAGTACTGAAATGGGGTTAAATTAAGATTAGGTAAAACCCCTTTAACTGCAGAAAGCACGATCTTTCCAGTGAATAAGTGTTTAACAGGCTCGAGGTTTAATTCTANATACTCTGAGGGTATAGCTATTATTAAAATATCAGAGTCCGTTATAATTTTTTCTAATGANGAATAAATATTGATCCTNCTTGTATTCAGNTTTAGGTNAGGTAAATAAGCTGTNTTTTTNTGTTCCTGTATTATGGTTTTTTTTTGATTTTCTCTTCTAACCCACCACGATACGTTATTATTTTCAGTTATTATTGACACGATTGCAGTCCCCCAGCTTCCAGCGCCAAGAACTGCTACCTTTTGGTTGGGTAAATCAATATTCAAGGTAGTAATTTTGTACAACCTCATCAAAGCATATTTTAAACCAAGCTGTATATCGATTTGAATTATGAATAAGGTCTTGTTGTATTGATTTAATAGACAAGTATTTATAATCTGCTACTTCATCTTTATTTNGTANGGGTTTTTCGNTAGATTTTCCAAAAAAAACATGATCTAATTCATGNTCAAAAAGATCATTATCCAATTTAGCCTTATAGATAAAACTAAATTGNTCTTTTAATGTNCAAACCATGCCCATTTCCTCTACTAATCTTCTGTTTGCTGCATCATGTGTGTGTTCTCCTGGTCTGGGGTGACTACAACATGTATTGGTCCAAAGACCTCCTGAATGATATTTATGATGTGCTCTCTGATGTAATAATATTTCCTCTTTATCATTGAAAATAAAAATAGAAAATGCACGGTGTAAGAGACCTTTTACATGGGCTTCCTGTTTTTCCATTTCACCTATAGGATTGTCTAACTTGTCTACTAATATTACCTTCTCCACTATTTTTTAATTNCTTTTTTTCTGTAAGCTAATTCCCAAGCCGTAAGAAAAACANATTTTGTTACTTTTTCTAATTTGNTGAAATCAATTTTGTCTACTTCATCTGTAGGTTTATGGTAATCTTCATGTAACCCACCAAAATAAAANATTACAGGAATATTGTTCTTTGCAAAATTATAATGATCTGANCGATAATAAAAACGATTGGGGTCATCGTCCTTATTGTAAGTATAGTCCAACCTAAATTTAATGTGCTTGTGATTAACCTGTTCGTTTATAACATGTAAATCTTTGCTTATTTTATCAGAACCAATTAAATAAATATAATTGTTATCATCTTGAACGGTATCTTGCCTTCCAACCATATCAATGTTTAAATTAACCATCGTTTTTTCTAAGTCAAAGATTGGATTTTCTGTGTAGAATTGTGAGCCAAAAAGACCTTTTTCTTCACCTGAGACCATTAAAAAAACAATATTTCTCTCAGGGGTTTTTCCGTCCTCGTAAGCCTCTTGAAAAGCTTTTGCAATGTTCATAAGCGCAACGGTTCCTGATCCATCGTCATCTGCACCATTACAAACTTCTCCTCTATCAAACCCAATATGATCATAATGAGCAGATATAACTATCGTTTCATTAGTTTTCCCAGGAATATAGCTAACTACGTTTTCGGCTGTTTTACTTTCGGTTACCATCGAAGAAAAGGAAACTTGATAAAGAGAGTCTTTATTAAATAAATTTTTGTCTGCAATAAATACAGGAATATGGGGCTTACTATTTCTATTGTTATGCATTTTCATAGTGGGATTACGTAAATAATTCTTTATTCTAAGGTCCTTATCCTTATAATCTTCTGTTTTTATTATAATAGCCTCTGCTCCTTTTTCTTCTGCTGATTTCAATTTGGTTCTCCAATTTCCTTGACTTAAAGGATCATTTTTACTTTTTGTTCCTTGACTCATAAGGGCTATTTTGCCAAACACATCTTTACCTTCATAGTCATCAGAAGTCGTGGAAATTATACCATAATCAACGTCTACTAAGTCCAACTTAGAAACAGATTTATTAATGGGGTTTCCAAAAGAATAAAATTGATCAATGAAAGATAATTGTTCGTTGTTTACAAATAATTTGACGTTATTAAAGTCTGAAACGTCTACTGGAAATTGCTGAAAATAAGTCGAATCGTATGCACTTTTTATATTCATTTCAACCAAAAAGTTTTTTAAATATGCTGCTGCTAACTTTTGTCCTTTTTTAGTAGTTTCTCTTCCTTCAAACTCATCAGAAGCAAGTGCAGATAAGTGTTTTTCTAAAAACGTTGAAGAAATTGAATTTATGTATTCTAATGCCGTGCCGTGTGATGACTTTAGCATGTAAGAATCTGGTTTTAACACTGAACAAGAGGTGAAAGACAAGACGAAAAAAACATAAATTATTTTATTAATCATAATTAATTTTATCTATTCTTTTTTGGTGTCTTCCACCTTCAAAAGGTGTTTCTAAAAAGGTCTGTACAATTTCTTTAGCTGTATTAAATGAAATATATCTAGCTGGCATGGCTATTACATTAACATTGTTATGAGATCTTGCTAATTGTGCTATTTCAGGATCCCAACATAAACCGCATCTTATATTTTTATATTTATTTGCTGTCATTTGTATACCATTACCGGAACCACAAATTAATATTACTTTTTCACAATTTCCTTGATTATACTGTTCAATAGCCTTGTGTGCATAGTCTGGGTAATCAACACTTTCTTCTGAAAAGGTGCCTACGTCAATGAAGCTAATTTTAACAAAAAATTCTTTTAACTGGCGTTTGAGTTCATAACCCGCGTGGTCTGATGCGATTGCTATTTTCATGTTACAAAAGTGTTAATAAAACAATGTAAAATACTTATATCTTTTACTTGCGCTTTAAAAATATAAATACATTATAAAATAGTTTTTAAATCTATTAAAATTTATACGTTATTTATAAGAAACATATAAACCTCTTATTGATATAAAATCAAAGTAATTAAGAAGATTAGTTACTAATAATTTATAGTGGAAATGATTATTTTTGAATTAAATTTTCTTTATAATAATCTGTAAAGTCTATTTCAATGTGTTAATAACTTGTTTATTAGTATTGAATACTAATAAATCCTAATTTTCTATTTAATATTTATGAACGGTTTCAACAAGCTAATAATAAAATATATATTATATATAAATATATTATTTATTTATGTGTTGTTGAATAAGGTGACTTTTAGTCAAGATTCTTTGTTTCAAAAATTTTATTATCCCAACGGAAATATTAGCAGTGAGGGTTACTTATTAAATAATCTACCAGCCGGCCAATGGACAAATTATCATGTAAATGGGAAAAAAAAATCGATTGGTTTTTGGAAAAATAACAAGCTAGAAGGTAATTGGATTTTTTTCGATACCCTTGGCAATAAAATAATGAGCGAAAATTATGTTTTTGGAAAAAGAGACGGAGAGCAGATAAAGTACGATTCTAATGGATTAATTAAAATTTCAACATTTACCAATGGAGTTAAGGAAGGCAAAGAATTCATCTATTACCATAATTTAGACAGCGTAATAAAGCTGATTAATATATACAGCAATAATCAAAAAGATGGAAAAGCATATGAATACGATACTTCAGGAAGAGTAATAACCATATTTGAATATAATATGGGTTTACTAGTAGATCAAACATCAATAAATCAATACGATAATAAAGGTGAAAAACATGGAAAGTGGATTACTTTTTTTTCAAATTTTCAGATAAAAAAAGAAGAAAATTATAATCATGGTGTCCTAAATGGAATTTCAAAAATATATACCAAAAACGGAGGGATCAAAAAATTAGAGAATTTTAAAGATGGAAAAGAATCTGATAAAAAAATCAATTTATCCGTATCACTCTCCGTAGAAGAAATGGATAATAACCAAAAAAGGGAAGGAATCATTTTTAAAAATCAAAAGCAAGGATTGTTTAAAGTCTATGACAGTACAAACCGGGTTATACTTTATGAATTTTACAACAACGATTACCTAGTGTATACAGGAATGTATGATTCATTAAACCTAAAAAAAGGAGAATGGGTTTACTATGATGATAAAAATAATATAGCCAAAAAGGGCTCATTTTTTTCTAATAAAAAAGATAAAGAATGGACATTTTTCTATAAGAATGGGCAAATTCAACAACAAGGTTCATACAATAAAGGTAAACCAGTAGGAGAGTGGAACTGGTGGTATGAAAATAAACAATTATGGAGAAATGAATTTTATGATAATGGCAACATAAACGGATTAGCTACGGAGTATGACAGCTTGGGAAATTTGATCACTAAAGGTGAATATTTATATGGGTTAAAAGAAGGTATCTGGTTCTATGAGATTAATGACTACAAAGAACAAGGTTCCTATATTTCTGATATGAAAAGTGGAACATGGGAAATGACTTATTTAAGTTCGAACAAGAAGATGTTTATTGGTGAATTTTTAAATGATATTCCTGTTGGAGAACATATTTATTATCATCCTAACGGAGCTATAAAAGAAATAGGGAAATATGAAAACGGAGAAAAACAAGGAGAATGGAAGAAGTTTGATGATAATGGAAATGTTTTGGTAACGTATTTATTTAAAAGAGGGGTAGAAATAAAAAGAGACGGATTCAAAGTTAAATGAAGTTAATAATACATTATAGATTGCTGTTATTTTTTATTCCAATTTGTACATTCGGGCAAGAACTAAGTATATCATTATCAAATTATGGTATTTTATGTATCGGAAATAATGAAAGTTTTTTAGGTGAACACGTATGGAACCTGAATATCTCAAATCAAGATACTTCTCTTGATATGAGAATAAACTCTTCAAATTATGATAATTATATATTTTTTGANTTAAATAGTCAGAAAAGAAATTTTAATCATAAAGAAATGGACATTGAGCTTAGAAAAGACAATCATTNGACATATCAAACAAAATTCATTTANCCAAAAGTAGAAAATCATGGTTTTCATCTTGAACCATTTTNTCATAAAAATCACTCAGGTGTNAGAGGAGAATTTATAGGTACTTATAGGGTAGAATCAAAGGAAGATAATTATATAATTATAAGGACTAAATATGTAAGTCAATATGATTGTTGGTACTTATTAAAAAATAATAATGTAATCAATATCCACACTGAAAAAATAAAAAACAACCAGATAAACCATAAAATAATAGTAAGTGATATTAATGAGGACGGAGTCCCTGAATTTAGTTTTTTCCATTTAGATGAAAAACAAAACCACAAAATGATCCTTTTCATGGAAAAGGAAAAGTTTATTGCCGTTAAGAAAGAAAAAACATTTTCTTATTCTTCTAATACAATGGAATATTCTAATTTAACGGTAAGGGGATTTTTACATTACACGCTGAAATAAATAAATGTCTACCATTTACATCATACCCACACCTATAGGGAATTTAGGTGATATTACATATAGAGCAATTGACGTGCTAAAAAAATCTGATAAAATTTTCGCTGAAGACACCAGAATATCAAAGAAACTATTACTTCATTATGGTATTAAAAAAAAATTATATCCTTATCATCAACACAACGAACACTTTGTGGTAGACAAGATAATTGAAAACCTACTAGAAGATAAACAGGTTATTTCGTTGGTTTCTGATGCAGGAACACCAGGAATAAGCGATCCTGGATATTTACTAGTGACCAAAGCAATAGAAAGGAATATTGCTGTTTTCTGTTTACCAGGGCCCACCGCTTTAATTCCTGCTGTAGTTCAATCCGGTTTCCCAACTAATGAATTTTTATTTGTAGGTTTTTTACCCCAAAAGAAAGGTAGACAAAAAAAATTAAAGGAGATTGCACAACAGAATTTCACACAGGTTCTTTACGAATCACCGCATAGATTATTAAAGTTAATAAAAGAAATAGCGCTTTATTTTGGTGAAGAAAAACAAATAAGTATCTCTAAAGAAATTACAAAAATACATGAGAATCATTTTCGAGGTACTGCAAAAGAAATGCATCAAATTTTTTCATCTACACCAATAAAGGGAGAGTTTGTTGTAGTAATCGAAAAAAACAAAAACAACTAATCATATAATAAACGTATTTTTGTTCGCTAAAAATGAAAAATGACCACTTATAGTCCGAGAGAAATAGAATCAAAATGGCAATTATTTTGGAGTAAGGAAAAAACATTTTCAGTTAAAGAAGATCCAAACAAAAAAAAGTATTATGTGTTAGATATGTTTCCTTACCCATCTGGTGAGGGACTTCATGTAGGTCATCCTCTTGGATATATAGCTTCTGATATTTTTGCTCGTTTCAAAAAACATCAAGGTTATAATGTGTTACATCCTATGGGTTATGATTCCTTTGGTCTTCCTGCAGAACAATATGCTATTCAAACAGGCCAACACCCTGCTTTAACCACTGAAAAAAACATCAATAGATATAGGCAGCAACTAGATAGGCTTGGTTTTTCATTTGATTGGGATAGAGAAATTAGAACTTCTGACCCCTCATATTATAAATGGACACAATGGATTTTTTTACAATTATTTGAATCCTGGTATGATTTGGTAGAAAATAAAGCCAAGCCCATTTCAGTACTTGTCTCTCATTTCGAAAAGCAAGGTACCCAGAATTTAATGGCTTCAAATACCAAGGCTCTGGTTTTTTCTTCCAAACAATGGAATACATATTCTACTGAAAAGAAAGAAAAAGTACTAATGAATTTTCGCTTAGCATATCTTTCAATGAGCCAAGTTAATTGGTGTCCCGAATTAGGAACGGTATTAGCAAACGATGAAGTAAAAGATGGTGTTTCGGAAAGGGGAGGCTATGCTGTTGAACAAAAGGAAATGATGCAGTGGAGTTTAAGAATTTCTTCTTATGCTCAACGATTATTAGACGGTCTTGAGCAAGTTGACTTTACCCCCTCTTTGAAAGAACAACAACGCAACTGGATAGGAAGATCAGAAGGCTTACTAATTGACTTTGAAATAGAAGGTCAACAACAAAATATACAGGTTTTCACAACACGGCCAGATACAATTTACGGTGTGAGTTTTATGACACTAGCCCCAGAACATTATTTGGTTCAACAAATAACCACTGATAAGTACAGAAGCAATGTACTTTCTTATTTAGACACCGTTTCCAAGAAAAACGAAAGAGAGAGGCAATCTAATGTTGGAAATCCAACAGGTGTTTTTACGGGAGCTTACGCATTAAACCCCATGAACAATGAAAAAATACCCATTTGGATTAGTGAATACGTCCTTCATGGTTATGGAACAGGTGCAGTTATGGCCGTTCCGGCTGGGGATCAAAGAGATTACGATTTTGCCAAGCAGTTTAATATTGAAATTAAAAACATTTTTAAAGGAGTTTCCTTAGATGCCAATGCATACGTGGAAAAAGACGTAGAATACATTAATTCTCCCAAAATTGAGGGATTAAACTATTATGAAGCTACAGATGTCATTGTGGAAATCTTAATACGGAAAAAGAAAGCCATTAAAAAAGTTAATTTTAGATTAAGAGATGCTATTTTTTCTAGACAACGATATTGGGGAGAACCCTTTCCAATATTTTATAAAAATGCGACACCATATCCAGTTAAAGACAAACAGGTTTTACTACCGAAAGTGGATAAATATTTGCCCACAAATGATGGAAGGCCCCCTTTAGGTAGGGCAAAAAGATCAGACTGGAACGTGTTTTTAGGCGATCAAATGGAGCTAAATACTATGCCTGGTTGGGCAGGGTCATCTTGGTACTTTTTACGCTATATGGACCCTAAAAACAAAAAAAAGCTAGCAGCTGAAGAAAAATTAAATTATTGGAAACAAGTTGATTTATACGTAGGTGGAGCAGAGCATGCAGTTGGACATCTTTTGTATTCTAGGTTTTGGACGAAATTTTTATATGATTTGAATATCATTTCTTTTCAAGAACCATTTAAGAAATTACTTAACCAGGGAATGATTGGAGGAGCAATTGAGAGTTTGTGTTTAAAAAAAGAAAAACAAGAAGGAAAACCTGTTTTTATTTGCTCTTCAGAAGTAGAAAATAATCACATAGTTAAGATACCATGTCATATAGACTTTGTAAGTGATTATGGCTCTAAAAACTCTTATTTAACGCCAAATCAAATAGCAGAATTTATTAAGTGGAGACCCGAATATAAGGATGCAATATTTGAAATAAAAAATCAACAATATTCAATTAGTGAATTAGTTAAGGATACGAATAAGAAAATATATACACTAACTGAGCACGGAAAGATGTCAAAGCGATATTTTAACACTATTGATCCAGAAAAAATTTGCGATTCGTATGGAGCAGATACGCTACGTTGTTATGAAATGTTTTTAGGTCCTATTGAAGAACACAAACCGTGGAGTGTAAATGGAATAAGCGGAGTCTTTGGGTTTTTAAAGAAAACGTGGGCGTTGTTTCATCAAGCAAAACAAGTAAAGCAAACAAATGAAGAATTAAAAATTCTTCATAAAACCATAAAAAAAGTAACAGAAGACATTGAAAAATATTCATTTAACACTGTGATTTCAACATTTATGATAGCCGTGAATGAATGGAACAAATTACCTCAGATTAGTTTCAAAACAATGGAAAATTTCACTGTTTTGTTGTCTCCCTTTGCGCCTCACATTTCAGAAGAATTTTGGAAAAAACTTGGGCATGAAAGCACTGTTTCTATAGCCCCCTGGCCTATGTTTGATCCATCATTTTTTGAAGAAAGTAGTTACGAATACCCCATTTCTTTTAACGGTAAAATGAGATATAAATTAGCACTTTCTCTTTCTCTTACAAAAGATGAAGTAGAAAGAGAGGTTTTAAAAAACGAAAAAACAAAAAATCATTTGGCTGAAAAAGAAGTTAAAAGAGTTATTGTAGTTCCTGGAAAAATAGTAAATATCGTAGTTTAATAGCCAAGGTCTTTTTCTGACAATGCATGTTGGAATACTGTTTTTCCAAACTTGTTCTTATATTCAAAAAGTAATATTTCTTGGTTACCTTGTTTTTGAATAGTACATTTTAAGTAATTTTTATTCGAATAAAAAGAGCCAGGAACTCTAGTATCATCATTCTTTTTTTCTTCCTTAAAAAATAAACGATGTCTTGGGCTTGAAAGGGGAGATGTAGTAAAATCATACAAAGAATAACTTAAAAGGGTTTCCGTATGGGTATGAACTTCTGCAAAGTGTCTATCACCAGAAAAAAATACTACTCCATTGATGGATTCCCTTTTAATGAAGTCAAGCAGAATGTCTTTTTCTTCTTTGTATATCCCTTTGTTTATGGTTTCATGATTTGTTTTAGGGTTTAATACCTGATTACTAAACAAAATAAATTTGAATTTAGCCTTAGAGTGTAACAAACTTTTTTTTAACCATTCAAGTTGATTCACACCCAGAAAAGAACCTTCATTCACTTTATAAAAAGTTCGGGTATCCGTTAAGAAAAAATCGATTTTATCGTGGTGAACCAACTCATAAATACCACTATCTCTTACATTAAATTTATTCCAAAAATTAATAAACGATGTTGTGGTCAAAGAAGCATTTTCAAACAAACCAGAAGAATTATTTGGTCCAAAATCGTGATCATCCCATATGGCATGATGTTCAATACCACACGATAAGAAGGTATTCAGAGATCGATCTTTTCTAACTTTTAAATAAGAGTTATATATTTTTTTTTGTGAAGAAGTGATATAATCGGGAAAAAGATAAATATTATCACCAAGCCAAAACATTTTTTTTGCTCTTTCCTTGGCCATGGTTCTATATATTCTATTCATTTTATATGGTCTGTAAATTCTAGAAATTCCATTGGGTATAAAGGCACATGAACCAAATAAAAATGCATTATCGTTCCGCTTGTCAGCTTCTACCATCTTATCATAAATTACACTCCCTTTGTGATCCAGGATTTTTAGTTCATAGGGCACGCTATTTTGAGATTTTAATTGAAATGCAGAATATTTTTTTCTATACATAGAAACTAGCGTATCCTCCATTATAGTAAGTTCAGAAGGAAGGGAGAAAAGATTTTCACTGCCGTTTTTAAGTAAAATCCAGTAGGTGTCTATAGAGTCATTTTGCGGCAATAATATAGGACCAGACAGAATTTTCTGACCCATAATGGATTGAATGAAAAGGAAAAAAAATAT
>NZMV01000007.1 GCA_002694645.1 Crocinitomicaceae bacterium
TTGATTGTTTTTCTCTTTTAATTGGAGGTTATTCTTGTGTTTTTGAACATAGTTCAAGACACCCGAAAACGGGGCTGAATTAAAGTAACTTTCGTTATTTGAAATGAACTTGCCTACAAGTTTATTGTTTTTAATAATCAATTTTTCAAACCCAATTTTTTTAGCATAATTTCTTAATGGAATGGTCTTAATTAACTCTTGCGTTTCTTCCGGAATATCTCCAAACCGATCTTTTAATTCCATTTTAAATTGATTTATTTCATCTAAGGTGTTTAGTGTATCCAGTTTTTTATAAAGTGACAAACGCTCATGGATTTCATTTACATAATCGTCTGGAATTACCAGGGAAAAATCAGTTTCTAAAACACAATCTGTAACAAATTCTTTATGTTCTAATTCTTTCTTAAAAATATCTTTAAACTCGTTTTCTTTCAATTCTAATATGGCCTCGTCAAGAATTTTTTGGTAGGTTTCAAATCCAACATCGTTAATAAACCCACTTTGGTTTGCTCCTAACAAGTCTCCAGCTCCACGAATATCTAAATCTCTCATAGCAATATTAAAGCCACTGCCTAGTTCAGAAAACTGTTCTATGGCATGTAACCTTTTTCTCGCTTCTGAAGACAAGTGTTGGGGTGGTGGAGTAAATAAATAAGCAAACGCTTTCTTATTTGATCTTCCTACTCGACCTCTTAATTGATGCAGATCGCTTAGGCCAAAATGATTTGCATTATTGATAATAATGGTATTCGCATTAGGGATATCAATTCCAGATTCAACTATGGTGGTAGCCACCAACACATCATACATACCGTCCATAAAATCAAGTATGACTGCTTCAAGCTTTTTACCTTCCATTTGTCCGTGTCCAACAGCCACTTTTACATGAGGACATAAGCGCTCAATCATGTGTCTTATTTCTTCAATATTTTGAACCCTGTTATGTATAAAAAATACTTGTCCTGAACGATCAATTTCATAACTTATAGCATCTCTTATGGTGTCTTCTGAAAAAGTTTGAACCGTGGTCTCCACAGGAAATCGATTGGGAGGAGGGGTATTTATTATAGACAAATCTCTAGCATTCATTAAACTGAACTGAAGCGTTCTAGGAATAGGTGTGGCTGTTAGCGTAAGTGTATCTACATTAACTTTTATATTTTTTAACTGATCTTTTACTCCTACTCCAAATTTTTGTTCTTCATCAATTATAAGAAGACCCAAATCTTTAAAATTGATGTCTTTTCCAATCAAACGGTGTGTGCCTATGATTATATCTGTTTTACCATTCTTCAGATCTTGAATCGTTTGCTTGGTTTTTTTTGTACTCTTAAAACGGTTTAGATAATCGATGTGACATGGGAAATCTTTTAACCTTTCACTAAAAGTTTTAAAATGTTGAAAAACCAAAACCGTAGTTGGTGCAAGAATAGCTACCTGCTTATTATCAGCCACTGCTTTAAATGCGGCTCTGATCGCAATTTCAGTTTTACCAAAACCAACATCACCACAAATTAATCGGTCCATTGGACTTATGCTTTCCATGTCAACCTTCACATCGTTAGTTGCCTTCAGTTGATCCGGTGTGTCTTCATAAATAAAGGAGGCTTCTAATTCATTTTGTAAATACGAATCCGGTTGAAAACTAAATCCGTGCTGCATCTTTCTCTTAGCATATAATTGAATTAGATCGTAGGCAACTTCTTTAATTTTTTTCTTGGCTTTTTGTTTTGCCATAGCCCATGCGCCAGATCCCAATTTATTTAACACTGGGGCTGTACCTTCTTTATTAGCATATTTAGTGATCCGATGTAGGCTGTGTATGCTTACATAGAGTATATCTCCTCCTTTGTATAGTAATCGAATCGCTTCTTGTGTTTTTCCTTGTACATCTATTTTTTCAAGACCAGAAAATTCTCCAATTCCGTGATCAATATGAACCACAAAATCACCTTTATTTAAATTATAAACTTCTTTAAGTGTAAATGATTCTTTGGCTTTTTTTATTGTTTTCTTTATGCTAAAACGGTGATATCGTTCAAAGATTTGATGATCAGTAAAAACAACTTTTTTATTTTTATTATCAATAAATCCTTCATGTATACCCAACTGAACAAATGAGCATAATTCATGTTGATCAAGTTCATTGAAAATATGTTTTAATCGCTTTAGTTGAGATTCTTGTTCTGCACAAATAAATACGATGTAATCATTTTCTTTCCATTGTTTTAACTTTTCTACGAGGAACTCAAAGTTCTTGTTAAATGACGGTTGTGGAAGACTTGCAAAATCAATCGAACGTAATTGGTTAGATAAATTACCGGACTGTATGTTCACAAACTGGCTAATTTTTTGATTAAAATCAAGTGGCGATAAGTACATCTCTATAGGTAACAGAAGTGAGGATTTGTCTTCTATCTTTTCATACACCTGATTAGCCGTTTCAAACCCTTTTTTCATTTTAGTTTCAGCCACCTCTAACTCTACGCCCCAAATGAACATCTTCTTTGGTAAATGATCCAAAAAAGATATTCGTTTAATAGCAATCTTATTATGATTGATATTAGGTATGATTTTTATCTTCTGATGAGTGTGAATTGACAGTTGATTTTCAGGGTCAAACTCTCTAATTGACTCGATATCATCTCCAAAAAACTCTACGCGAAACGGATATTCGTGTCCAAAAGAATATACATCTAAAATACCTCCTCTAATGGCAAATTGACCGGGCTCATACACATAATCTACTTTTTCAAATTGAAGCTCGATAAGCATTTCATTTAAAAATTCAAGATCTATTTGTTCCTCTTTGTGAAGTGAAATACACTGCTTATTCAAACTTGATCTATCGATAACTTTTTCAATAATAGCTTCAGGATAAGTTATAATAATTACTTTTTTTCGTTGCTTATCAAGTGAATTAATAACTTCTGTTCTTTGCAATACACTTGTTGCATCTGCCTCCATAATTTGGTATGGTCTTCGAAATGATGCTGGATAAAAAAGAAGAGTTGTTCCTCTTTGATTTTGTATGATGTTTTCAAGATCATTATAATGATATAACGCACTTTCTTTGTCAGGAAGAATAAACAAATGAAAACCTTCCGTTTTTTCAATTACAGCGTAAGCGTTTAGGGCATAGAGGGAACCCGAAATATTTTTTAAAGATAAGGACTGTCCNGATACTAATAGTGAAGAAATCTCATTTACATTTTCTTCATCTAAAAAATGATTTCTGAATGTATCAAGTTCCACTTTTGATTAATTCTTCTAACTTATCTATCATGTATTTAGAGCCTATAAAAAAAGGTACTCTTTCGTGAAGGCTTTTTGGGACAATGTCCATAATTCTTTTTTCTTCTGAAATGGCTCTTCCTCCAGCCTGTTCGATTAAAAAAGCTAAAGGAGAACATTCATATGTTAATCTCAATTTTCCCTTCGGTGCATTTGCTGAGGAAGGGTACATGTAAATACCTCCTTTAATTAGGTTTCTGTGAAAATCTGCTACTAAAGACCCAATATATCTTGAGCTGTAGGGTTTCTTGTCTTCTAAATTATTGGATGATTGACAGTAAGTAATATAATCTTTAACAGGTTGTTTAAAAGATGACAAATTACCTTCATTTACAGAGTAAATAGCCCCATTTTCAGGAATTTTCATATTGGGGTGAGATAAAAAGAAAACACCAATTCCGGGGTCAAAGGTAAAACCATTTACCCCATTTCCAGTGGTGTAAACTAACATGGTTGATGAACCATAAATTAAATAGCCTGATGCAACCTGGTTATCTCCTTTTTGAAGAAAGTCTTCTAACTGCACAGGGGTGCCTTTACCTGATTTTCTTCTAAATACGCTAAATATAGTTCCCACGGAGACGTTTACATCGATATTTGATGAACCATCTAAGGGGTCAATAAGAACTACATATTTTGCATCATTATTCACTCTATCATCAAATGCGATGTAAGAATCATTTTCTTCAGATGCTACCCCACATATGACACCTCTTGCTGATAGTGCATTTATAAAGGTGTCATTTGCAAAAACGTCTAGTTTTTGTTGGTCTTCACCCTGAACATTTTCTGCACCAGATGATCCTAATATTTCTTTTGCTAATCCCGCTTTATTGATATGATGACTCACAATTTTAGATGCCAACTTTATAGCACTTAAAATTTTAGAAAGTTCACCTGAAGATCCTGGAAAAGTACTTTGAGTTTCTACAATAAATTCTCCTACCGTAAAGCTTTTCATAATAATCCTCAAATATCTATTAATAAATTAAAATATTTTTAAAATAATTCGAAATTAAATCCCTGTAACCTAGATTTAAAATATTCTTTGGATTTACTTCATGGTAGTTTTAAAAAATTTTGTGTGAAATATAATCTTAAAAATTCTTAAAAATGGTAGTGATAATTTTGCTTAGTGTAATAATTACACTATAATTGATGTAAAAAATTTTAAATATGAATACCCAAAAAAAAAGATCTCTTAACGAATTGAGGCAGACAAAAGACTCATTTTATGTTGTTCCTAAGGTAAAGAAAGATTTAAGTCTTAAAAGTTTATTAGAAAATTACTTCTCCAGCAATAATGAGCCCATTCGAGCTGATAATATGGAAAACTTTATTAATCATGTTTATTCTAGCGGTTACAAATTTAGAATTACCAGCTGTTGACAAAAATTGGTAGCAAATTAAACTTTATTGTTCTTACCATCGTTGTATTCATTATTCTACTCGGAAATGTGAATTACGATGTAGAAGTAAACAATGAATTACCATTAGACAAAGGAGACACAGCTTGGATGATCGTTGCATGTGCATTTGTCCTACTCATGACGCCTGGCTTAGCCTTCTTTTACGGTGGAATGGTAAATATCAAAAATATCATTTCAACCATGTTACAGAGTTTTGTTGCTCTTGGCGTAATTAGTGTGATTTGGATTCTTTTGGGTTTCAGTCTTTCTTTCGGTGAAAGTTTTTATGGTATAATTGGAAATCCATTCACTTATTTCAATTTTAAAGGGGTAACACTTTCCCCTAATGAAGATTTTGGTTCTACTATACCTTTTCTTTTATTTGCTTTTTTTCAGCTCAAGTTTGCCATTATAACACCTGCTATCATATCGGGTAGCTTTGCGGAACGAATTCGATTTAGAAGNTACATTTTATATATGTTACTTTTTACCCTATTTATTTATTCACCATTAGCCCACATGACCTGGCACCCTGATGGTTTATTTAGAAAATGGGGCGTTTTAGATTTTGCAGGGGGTACTGTGGTNCACATGTCAGCTGGTCTTGCNGCTTTATCTGGTGCTATTTATCTTGGAAAAAGGAAAAAAATTGAAGAAAAACCTGCTAACATTCCTTTTGTAATACTAGGAACTGGTTTATTGTGGTTTGGGTGGTTNGGATTTAATGCNGGTTCTGCTCTAGGTGCAAATTTTGACGCNGTAATTGCCTTTGCCAATACAAATTTAGCATCAGCTACTAGTATGATTACCTGGATTTTTTATGATCGATTTTTTGGTAGAAAAATGTCTGCTGTGGGCGCCTGCATAGGAGCTATTGTGGGATTAGTAGCCATAACACCTGCTGCGGGTTTTGTAACCATAGGTCAAAGTGTATTTATAGGTTTTACAGCAGCTATCATCAGCAATATAGCTATTCGCATCACAAAAAAATCAAATATTGATGATACGTTGGATGTATTTCCAAGTCATGGTGTTGGGGGCATAGTAGGGATGATTTTAACTGCCGTATTTGCAAAAGACGTAGGTCTAATTTATGGTTCTTATGATCTATTTACGGCTCATTTACTTGCTGTTTTAATCGTAGTTGTTTTTACTCTCGTTATTAGTTATGCATTGTACAAAATCGTAGACATGATCATGTCGATCAGAGTTAGAGAGGATCAAGAGGAAAGAGGGTTAGATGACTCACAACACGGTGAATTATTTACCTAGATTTTAATTAACTGTATTTATATATTAGCTTTAAACTTTAATACCTATGAAAGTTTACAAGTTTGGTGGAGCGTCCGTAAAAGATGCTAATGCAGTAAGAAATTTATATTCTTTAATAAAAGATGAAAATTCAGAACTTATTGTAGTGGTTTCAGCTATGGGGAAAACTACAAATAGGTTGGAACACATATGGGAAAAATGTATTTCTCAAAAACAGAAAAATGCTATACATGAACTGGATAAACTAAGTCTTTTTCACTCCGAAATTATAAATAATCTAAATCTGTCTCAAGACGAAAAATTAGATGTAAAACTTAAATCATATGTAAATGAATTAAAAGAAATCATTAAAAATTACAAGAATGAAAATCATGCATTAATATATGATCAAATTGTATCCTTTGGGGAGCTTTTTTCTACGACAATTATTTCTCATTTTTTAAATCAAAACGGTAAAAACAACACATGGTTAGATGCTCGTAAATTGATAGTAACATCAGACCATTTCCAAGAAGCAAGAGTTAATTGGGATAAGTCGCAAAAAAATATCCATGAATCAATTTCAAACCAAGGTAAAGTATACATAACTCAGGGTTTTATTGGGGCAAATAAAGATGGGCAGACTACAACATTAGGGAGAGAAGGTAGTGATTATTCCGCTGCTATTTTAGCTTGGTCTGTAAATGCTAACGAGGTTGTTATATGGAAAGATGTATCGGGTTTATTAAATGCTGACCCTAAACTTTTTAAAGAAACAGAACAACTATTTAAAATTTCGTTTAAAGAGGCTATAGAATTATCCTATTTAGGCGCTTCTGTTATTCACCCAAAAACCATTAAACCACTTCAAAATAAAGGAATCCCACTTAGTATCCGATCTTTCTTAAATGATTCACAAAAAGGAAGCGTAATAAGCAACAATGGAGAGAACGATAGAGACATCCCATCATTTATTTTTAAACCAAATCAACTTTTAATTTCTATTTCTACAAAGGATTACTCATTTATTTTTGAAGATCACATTAGCGAGCTATTTCGATTGTTTGCTGAGGTTGGATTAAAAGTTCACTTAATGCAAAATTCCGCACTCAACTTTTCAATTTGTGGCCACATTAAAACACCACTACTTCCAAAACTATTGTCTAGTTTGAATGAAAAATACGTAGTGAAATACAATGAAAAAGTAGATTTATTGTCTATTAGACATTATAAAGATTTCGAGCTTCCTGAAATTGTAAAAAATCAAGAAATACTTATTCAACAAAGAAGTAGATCTACTATTAGATATGTTTTTAAAAAATAAAGTTTAAATTAAATTGATTAATAATAACATTATGAAATTAAATACTCTTTACTATGCCTTTGTTTCTTTCACTTTTTTGAGCGTAAGTTGTTCTGAAAATCTCGATGAGAAAAGCACAGAAAATCCAGTTACCGAAGTTTTAGTGGCTGATCCCCTGCACGGACTCAGAGCAGTTAACTTAAATGAACATGAATTAGATATTCAAATTTACATTCCAGAAAAATACT
>NZMV01000008.1 GCA_002694645.1 Crocinitomicaceae bacterium
TGAAATCAAAATCATTAAAAATTTCAAAAAGGCACTTTTGATGGTTGCTGGATCTGCAGTCAAAAAATTCAATGACAAACTAGGTGAACAACAAGAGGTGCTGATGAATATCGCAGATATGATTAACACCATATATTTATGTGAATCCACCTTATTAAGAATACTTAAAGTGTCTCAAAATAAATTATCAGATCAATTTGATGCACAGAAAATGATGTTACAAGTATTGGTCTATGACTCTTGTGACAAAATGAACAAGTTTGGAAAAAATACCGTTTATTCAATTGCTGAGGGAGATGAGGCCAGCATGATGATACTAGGATTAAAACGATTTACAAAGCACCGTGGGTTAGATGCCATTTCGTTAAGACGTAAAATTGCAAAACAACTCATAGAAGCAAACGAATATTGCTTTTAATCTTACTTTTTAGCTAAAATTTCAACTAAACAACATAAAAAAAATTAAAATTTTAATATTAGTATAATATATTAAAATATTATACTTATTTTTTTGTTACGTTTGAATATTAATTTTGTTTTATGTATTTGTTGCAAACGAGTGGGAAATAGCTTTTAAAGAATGGGGATATTAAAAAACAATCTTTCCTCCAAAAATAAAGTTTATGCCTTGAAAGGAGGCATATACATATGAAGCATCAAACGTATAGTTATTAGGATTGTCAATTGGGTCATTTACTTGCTGATCAAAAGGGTCATGAGCTCTTAAAATGGAATATGAAGGTGGCGTGAAATCAAATAAATTTCGTACCCCAAGGAAAATACTCCTACCTTTATTAAAGTGTTTAGTTAATTTAAGGTGATGTATTGCATATGGTAAAGAGTATGCTGGCCTAAAATCATTTTCAAGCAGAGGTAATCTAATAGGACCATACCTACTGGCCGTATAATCTAGGTTTANATTAANNGAACTGAAATGGTAAGAAAGATTCCATTTCAAACTATTCTGTTCACTTAATAATTGTTGTGTTTTTACATGNTTATTCTCTTCATCAATAGTGATGANACCTACATCTAGAATAGTTCCATTAAAGTTCATTTTAAAAGGAATCTTATGGAAGTCGTAACCGACCTGAATACCAATTCCTTTAGAAATAGAGTAACCATCTAGGTTAGANTAAATAATTTGATTGTCATTAAGTTCATAATTAGGAATAATTTTATTAGAAAAATGGCTATAAAAAAGAGAAGATTCAAGATGTAGTTTACCCCATTCNGATTTCCTATCAGTAGATATATTAAGATTAATATTTCTGGAACGTTCAGGATCTAATGCTTCTCTAAATATAATTTCCCTAGCACCNGTCAACGCAGCATGATCTTCTGTAAAAACGTTCACTACCCTAAAGCCATTGCCCACTCCTAACCTNATAACGGTCTGGTCGGATAAATTCAATTGATAATTTAATCTTGGTGAATGAATCNCTCCATGAATAGTATGCAAATCTGTTCTCCAACCNAAAAGGAGCTGATGATCCGTATTCCATTTAAATTGAGTTTGCAAAAATGCACCAGGAAGCCACCAACTATTTTCATTGGTTGTAGCAGGTGTATTGTCATCGTAATAATTATATCTTAATGCCAGTCCAGATAAAAGATTAAACTTTTCATTCCACTTTTTTCGCCATGTAAACTGTGAAAAACCTATTACTTGTAGTGCATTGTACGTGTTATTTCCATACCAAGACTTTTGCTTGTGCCAGCTGTAAGAACTATTCCAAGTTAGTCTTTCTTTCGCTGGAAAACGGTATGATGTACCANCTTCAACTCTGTCGGTTAAAATAGATTCACCATATAATTGATTACTACCTCGGAAGCTTTCATTCCAATCCATTTGCCCACCCCATCTATTTTCATTCATAAATCTTAAAGAAAGTTTAAATGGATTATNAGGGTTTTTTAATGAATAAAAATTCATTTTATTGAAAAAGGTATATCTCTTTCTTAGACTCAAATCTGTAAATCCATCCGCATTATTATCAATGGGATTAGAGTAATCAAAAATATCAAATGTCAAAAAAGACTTAATCCTTTTATTATTGATCGTTTTGACCAATAGTGAAGTTTGGATCTCTCCCCAAGANGAAGCCATGAAATCAATACTAACNTTAGGCAAACAATCAACATTCTTTGTAATTACGTTGATTAAACCAGCCATTGCTTCTGAGCCATAAAGAGTTGAAGAAGGTCCCTTAACTACTTCCAACTGATGNATGATACTTGTTGGAATTCCTTGAAGGCCATATACGGANGCTAATCCTCCCATNACNGGCATTCCGTCAATCACAATCATAGAATATGAGCCTTCCATTCCATTGATATGAATATCGCCTGTATTGCAAACTGCACAATTTATTTGAGGCCTGATTCCAGCCATTTGGTCTGTAACATCAANAAGATTTGAGGACGGTATCTTATTTATAAAATTAGCACTATANACCTCAATCGAAATAGGACTATTTTTCTGTTGAATTTGTTCTAAGGTTCCACTAATGACAAACTCATCAAGGTATTGGTTATTTTCTTCTAAGACTATTCTGTTTTGACTCAATGAATAAAGTTTTGTTTTTACATTTTTAAAACCAATTGATTTTACAAAAACCTCCTCCTCTTTCTGATTTGAAATAAAATGAAATTTACCTTCAAGATCAGCAACAACTAATTGATCTGAATGCAAAAGTTGAATTTGAGCAAAAGGTATTTCACTCGCATTTTTTTGCATTATTCTTCCGTTAAACTCATATTGAGCTTGACCGACAAAAGAAGATCTCAGTCCAATGAAAATGATTAATAGGATTAATTTCAATTTCATAAAAACAAAATTACTCAAATCTAATCTAATTTTTAGTTATGTCTAAAAAATATTTACTTTTACACTTAAATGAATACGAAATCAGAAGAAGACTATTTAAAATGCCTTTACCATTTGCAGCAAGGTAAAAAGAACGTTTCTACAAATGAAATTGCTAATTATCTATCGATGAAACCTTCCAGCGTAAGTGATATGCTTAAAAAATTAGCTGAAAAAAAATGTGTTAATTATCTAAAGTATAAAGGGTCTTCCCTAACTAAAAAAGGAGAATTAATTGCGTTATCTGTCATTAGAAAACACCGTCTTTGGGAAACATTTTTAGTAAATAAACTGGGTTTTAGTTGGAGCAAAGTACATAATATAGCCGAGCAACTAGAACATGTGAATTCGGAAGAACTAATCGATAAATTGGACCATTTTTTAGCGTATCCCCAAATAGATCCTCACGGAGATCCAATTCCTCAAAAAAACGGCACCATTGCTGAACTGAATCAAAAACTATTAAGCGAACTAAAACATGGTGAGGAAGGNATAATAACTGGNATAAAAAAAGGCACTCCTTCTCTACTGAATTTCTTGGATATGAAAAACATTAAACTAGGAGATCAAATTCAACTAATATCCATCTTAGAATTTGACCAATCAGCTGAAGTCATCATCCATGAAAAAACCATAAATCTTTCTGAAAAAATTTGTAGTAACCTCCTAATAGAGACCCTAAATGATTGAATTGAAAAGTTGGTTTGTGAATCAAGAACCAATCATGCAAGCATTGATTGCTGGGCTATTCACCTGGATTCTTACGGCTGTAGGAGCAGGTCTTGTTTTTTTCTTTAAATCATCCAATAGAAAAATATTAGACATGTCTTTGGGATTCACAGGAGGAGTTATGATAGCAGCTAGTTTTTGGTCCCTTTTAGCTCCTGCTATTGACTACGTAGAAATGCAAAACAAAATGGGTCTTAGCGAAATGCCATCATGGTTAGCACCTACAATCGGATTTTTACTAGGTGCTTTATTTCTGTATGCCTTAGATAAGATTATACCACACTTGCATCTCTTTAATAAGAAAAAAGACGCTGAGGGATTAAGTACCAACTGGCAAAAGACCATTTTGTTAGTTTTAGCAATCGCTTTGCATAATATTCCTGAAGGTCTTGCTGTAGGTGTTGCCTTTGGTACTTTAGCTCATCCAGAATTTCTAGGACTAGAAATGGAAGGTATTTTTACTCTTGGTACAGCTGTAGCCCTTGCTGCAGGGATAGCGATTCAAAATTTTCCTGAAGGCTTTGCTGTATCCATGCCTCTGAGGAGACAAGGGTTAAGTCGATTCAAATCTTGGCAATGGGGGCAATTATCTGCCATTGTTGAACCCATTTTTGCCGTTTTAGGAGCTGCTGTTGTTGTTCAGATACTCCCCATTTTACCTTATGCTCTATCATTCGCGGCTGGTGCTATGATATTTATTGTAGTGGAAGAAGTCATACCTGAAAGTCAAAAGGGAGGCAACACAGATCTAGCCACAATAGGACTTATTCTTGGGTTTATCGTTATGATGGGGTTAGATGTAGGGCTTGGTTAAATAAAAACGATATCAATCAAATAATTTTTATCTATTGCTCTATTAAGATCATTGATGAGTTTTGTTTTTTGAATGCTGATTTCCTGTTTAAATGGAGCACTGTCTAATTTTAGGTATAGTTTGTTTTCTTTTACAAAAATCTTCTTCACTTTTTTCATCAGAAAAGGTCCCATAATTTCTTCAAATTGAATCTGTATTTGATGATTTAAAAATGGACGAGAAAGATTAGAGGAATGGATAAATTTCTGTAACACATCACCCAGTTTCTCTTCTTTTGAACTTCTTTTTTTCAAACTTATTAGTTTACAGCTCCATTTTTTATTTCAAACAGATTATACTCAACCTTAAAATCAGATAAGATATTAGGGATTTTTNTTGTATTTGTGTCTGTTATAAAACACTGGCCAATTTTNTTAGACCTAATGAGGTCTAGAATGTAACTTACTCTATTGTCATCTAATTTATCAAATATATCATCGAGTAAAAGCACGGGGTCCATATTTTTCTTTTTTCTTATGTACTCATATTTGGCCAACTTCAATGCGATTAAATACGTTTTCTGTTGTCCTTGTGATCCAAACTTTTTAATGGGATGATGTTGAATGGTAAAAAGCAAATCATCTCGGTGAATTCCAGCTGTCGTGTGTCCAACCTGCTGATCTTTTAATCTATTAAGCTCAAAAAGATCAAGTAGAGATTGATTATTTAAAGAAGACTCATATTCAAGACCTACCTGCTCTACATTAGATGAAATATCACTGTAATATTGATTAAAAATAGGAGTGAATTCATCAATNAATGTTTTTCTTTTCAGGAATATACTCTTTGCCTTTTCACTCATGCCACTTTCATACACTTCTAACAAATCAAAAGATTGCTTAAATCTACTGTCCTTTAACATTACATTTCNTTGCTTAAGCAGTTTATTGTAAGAAAGCAAATCAGATAAATAATGGTTGTCAAATTGTGAAATTAAAGCATCAATAAATCTTCTTCTTGTATCACTTCCCTCTAAGATTAAATTGATGTCATAGGGAGTAATCATAACTACNGGAAATACACCGATGTGGTCAGATAGTTTTTTATACACCTTTTTATTTTTCCTNAAAACCTTTTTATCTCCCTTTTTCATNGCGCAGTATAAATCAAAATCGGAGTCCTGATCTAAAAATTTACCTTGAATAACAAAAAAATCACACTCAAAATTTACATTTTGGCTATCAATGGAATTAAANAAACTTTTAGTATAACTCAAATAATAAATAGCGTCTAAAAGGTTTGTTTTACCCTGACCGTTATTTCCCAAAAAACAATTTACTTGATGTGAAAATTGAAAATCAGCTTGTTTTATGTTTTTAAAATTGACTAAACTAAGCTCAGAAAGATACATANACTAAAAATAGATCTTAAAAGAAAGTATAATTTATAAAAAAAACTATTTTTGCACACCAATAAATATAAAAATGGCAGAAGAAAAAGAAACATCAGTAAATGAAGACCAAAGTGCAGTTGAAAAAAGTGTAGANAACTCCGCAANAGAAGAAAAAACAACTTCTTCAATTTCGGATAAAATTGATTTAGAAAAAATTATTGGTGAAAAAAGTTACGANTTTTACTTAGCTAATAAAAAGCCAGTNAANGTAGTGGTAGCTATTTTAGCTGTTATTTTAATTGGTATCGTAGGATATAAATTTATTTACATTGACCGTATATTCAATCCAAAACAAACTGAATCATTAGAAGCCATTTGGAGAGCGGAAAATCAAGCCTTTGACAATGAAAACTGGAATACTGCTATTTATGGAGATTCTCTTGGCCTTTACGATGGTTTTCTTAGAGCAAGTGAAGAATATGAAGGATATGTTGGGGGAAAGCTAGCCCAATATAATTTGGGAATAAGNTATTTAAATAGCAAAGAATACACACTAGCCATCGAAACATTAGAAAAAGTAAATTTTGAAGACGAATTACTTGGCACAATAACACTNGGAGCAATCGGTGATGCCTTTCTTCAACTTGGATCCGTAAATGATGCACTTGAAAACTATGAAAGAGCTTATAGCAGAAAAGAAAATGAGTTAACTACCCCAATTTATTTAATGAAGGCAGCTTTATGTCTAGAAATACTCGAAGATTACGAAATGGCTATAAACTTATATAGAGATATAATGCAAAAATACCCTCTTTCAAGTGTGGCTAATAACGCTGAAAAATATATGGAGAGCTTACTCCTAGGTAAGCCTGTCTACCAATTTGAGAAAGAAGTATCGGAATAATGGCCACTAAAGGCAAAAATCTTTCAGAGGAACAATTAGTTTCTCTTACCCAGCCAGAAAAACTTAAAATAGGCGTTGTTGTTTCGGAGTGGAACAACGATATTACATCACGACTTTTAGATGGTGTTCGGGAAACATTAAAATTGAATAACATNCTAGAAGAAAACACCATTGTTCATTATGTTCCTGGCACTTTTGAACTACCACTTGGTGCACAATACCTATTTGAAAATCAATTAGTTGATGGTATAATATGTGTAGGGTGTGTTATTCAGGGAGACACCAAGCACTTTGATTACGTGTGTGAAGGTGCTACTAATGGAATAATGCATGTTTCATTGCGATACAACAAACCTGCTTCATTTTGTGTGCTTACGGATCACAACAAAAAGCAATCCATAGATAGGTCTGGTGGAATTCACGGAAACAAAGGAATTGAATGTACAGTAGCTTGCTTAAAAATGCTAAACCTTAAAGAAGAAATAATAAAACCAAAAAACAAAATAGGTTTTTAAGCTTCTAAAACTCCTTTAATATCAGGCTTAAAGTAAAGATCTGACTTCAACACTTTTCCATCTTCTCTGTANATNGGNTTTCCATTTTTATCCAATTTGCTCATATTACTTCTTTGGATTTCTTGAAAAACATCTGCAATTTTATGTTGCAATCCATGTTTTAGGATAGTACCGCATAGNATNTACAACATATCTCCTANTGCNTCAGCAATTTCAATTAAATCACCCTTTTTTGCAGCATCNAGATACTCCTCATTTTCCTCTTTCATTAAATCNNATCTAAGTTTCAAATCTTTATCATTTAACTCACTNACAGGAGAATATGCATTTGTTATTCCAAATGAATTATGGAACTGCTCAACGGAATCGATGCATGCTTTTAGTGTTATGTTTTCATTCATATCATAAAGGTAATTTTCAATTGGTATTTTATATAAGAAAATTTAGGAAAATAGTTAACATATATTAACAGCAGTCTTGTTTAAGAAATTGAAAGATTTTTGATTTTTACTTTAACAAAANAAATATTTATGGAAGTAAAAGAAAACCCTACTGCTACAGAAAATATCAATATAGCAGAAATTAATGAGCTTATTCAAAAAGAGAGTGGGTTTGTTGATTTGATTAACATGGAGGTGAAAAAAGTGATTGTGGGTCAACAACANATGATTGAAAGCTTATTAATTGGTCTTCTTTCAAATGGCCACATACTTCTTGAAGGCGTTCCGGGACTTGCCAAGACCTTAGCCATAAGCACACTTTCCAAAGTAATAAATGTGGATTTCAAACGAATTCAATTCACACCTGACCTACTACCTGCAGATTTATTGGGTACTATGATCTACAATCAGAAAAAAGAAGAATTTATTTCCAAAAAAGGACCCTTATTTTCAAATTTTATTCTCGCAGATGAGATTAATAGAGCACCTGCAAAAGTTCAAAGCGCGCTCCTTGAGGCTATGCAGGAGAGACAAATTACAATCGGAGACCAAACCTACAAATTACCCGAACCATTTCTAGTAATGGCTACTCAAAACCCTATAGAGCAAGANGGAACGTATCCTCTACCTGAGGCTCANGTAGACCGATTTATGTTAAAAGTGGTACTNCCCTATCCTAAAAGAGAGGAAGAAAGNTTAATTGTNAGAGCTAATGTTTCATCAACAGGATTTGAAAAGCCAAATAANGTCGTAGATCCCAAACAAATTGTTCGTGCTAGAGAAGTAGTCAAGAAAATTTACATGGATGAGAAAATTGAAAAGTATATTGTAGATATTGTCTATGCCACNAGAGAACCAGAATATTATCAATTAGAAAAAGTAAAACATTACATCGCTTTTGGAGGATCTCCAAGAGCTAGTATATCACTAGCAAATGCGGCAAAAGCTTATGCGTTTTTGAAGAAAAGAGGATATGTAATTCCNGAAGATGTAAGAGCTGTCTGTAAAGACGTCCTCAGACACCGAATTGGATTATCCTATGAAGCTGAAGCAGAAAATNTCAGTACNGAGGATGTGATCACCACTATCCTAAACACAGTAGAAGTACCTTAAAAGTTAGATTTGGANACTAGCGAGTTATTAAAAAAAGTCCGAAAGATTGAAATTAAAACCAGAGGACTTTCCAAACAGGTTTTCTCTGGTGAATATCATTCTGCATTCAAAGGTAGGGGTATGGCATTTTCAGAAGTAAGAAATTACATGCCAGGGGATGAAATTAGAACCATTGACTGGAATGTTACAGCTAGGTTCAATGATCCCTATGTAAAGGTATTTGAAGAAGAGAGAGAACTAACGGTTATGTTGATGGTTGATATTTCTGCATCAGAAATGTTTGGNACTGGCGAAGTGTCNAAAAGAGAATTTATAGCGGAGGTTGGAGCTGTTTTAGCCTTTTCAGCAACTCAAAACAACGACAAAATTGGAGCCATTCTCTTTTCAGATAAAATTGAGTTATTCATTCCTCCGAAAAAAGGAAGAAAACACATATTGAGGATAATTAGAGAATTAATTGAATTTAAACCCAATTCAANCCANACCAACATNGGAGAAGTATTACAGAACTTCAATAACCTNATCAAAAAGAGATCTATAGCNTTTTTAATTTCTGACTTTATGAACAAAGATTTTGAAGATGCCTTAAAAATCACTTCTAAAAAACATGATTTAATAGCCTTGCGCGTAGTTGACAACAGAGAAAAATTAATGACAGATGTAGGTCTAAGCTTATTTAGAGATAGTGAAACTGGGAAAGAAAGATGGATTAATACCAGTAGCAAAAGAGTAAGAGAACAATTTTATCANAANGCATTAGCTATNGAACATAGTACTTCACAAATATTTAAAAAAGCAAAAGTGGACCATGTCAATCTTATCATTCAAGATGGATACATAAAACAGNTAATGAATTTATTTAAAAAACGTTGAGAGTATTANTTTACATATCGTTATTCATTCCTTGTTTAGTTGTTTCACAGAACNCCTCNTTTACAGCTAGTTCAAATAAAAACANATACAGTGTAGGAGAGCCTATTNCNTTATTTTTAAACTTAGAGNTACCCTCAGATCAACGCATTGACTCTGTNTATTTCCAACTTTCAGGAAAAAGTGATTCTTTAGGCAACAACTGGGANTTATGGAATACTTCCGAAATTANAAAAACCACCACCNTAACAGATGAAAACGAATACGTAACTAACTACAGTCAGGAATTAGTTATTGCCAATTTTGATACTGGTAAATTTGAATTCCCACCNTGTTTAGCTTTTTTNGATTCTACTACTTTATTTTCAAATGCAATACCATTCACCATTCAGCTGGTTGAAACAGAAGAAAATAAAATTAAAAATATCAAACCTATATTCGATGTGAACATCAGTTTCTTTGAATACTTTATGTATTATTTGAAAAAGTTTGGATGGTGGATTGTTTTGTGTGTCGCTTTGGTAATAGCCACATATTATGTAATTAAAAAATGGAAAAGAAAATCAGAGGAAATAGACACGGAGCCTCAAATCCCTATAGAAGTAAAGTTACTTGAAAGATTAAACTCCTTAAAAACAAAAAAACTATGGGAAAATGGTCATTTCAAGGCATATTATAGTGAAATATCAGAAGTAATTTGGTCATTTGTAGCATACCGCTACCAAATTCCTACGTTTGAAAAAACAAGTAACGAAATCCTAGAAAGTTTGAAATGGGTTTCTATCGACAATACATATTTGAAAGAGTTGAGCACCTTTTTCACCCTTTCAGATGGGGTCAAATTTGCAAAAATAAATCCACTTGAAAAAGACAATATACATGCCATTGAAATGGCCATAAAATTCATTGAAAACGAACGCTTAGATATAAAAGAAATAGAAAAAGTGAGTGATGAATAAATGGATTTCGACATATCAATTTTACGATTCTATTTTTTTATGGGCTTTAATTTTAGTACCTGTATCCATTTTACTGTATGTATTACTAAAAATTAAAAAAAGAGAGTCTCTTCAGATTTCGTCATTGACCTTGTTTAGCGGACTAGGTAATGGCTATTTAAGTTACATAAATCACATAAAATTTGGAGTTAAATTAGTAGCTCTTGCCCTGCTGATTATAGGAATGGCTCGTCCACAAATTAGCATGAATGCACATACAGAAACAGAACTTTATAAAGAAGGAATAGATATTATTATTTCAATGGATGCATCTGGCAGTATGTTAGCTCAAGATTTTTCACCAAATCGATTTAAAGCTTCTAAAGAATTAGCTATTGATTTTGTAAAAGACAGGAAAAATGATCGAGTAGGTTTAGTTATTTTTGAAGGAGAAGCGTACACGCAATGTCCCTTAACTTCGGACAGAGACATCATGATTGAGCTTATAGAATCCTCGGAACAAGGCATCGTTGAACAGGGTACAGCTATTGGTATGGGGTTAGCCACTGCTATTAACCGACTAAGAGAAAGCAATGCTCCAAGTAAAGTCATTATATTACTAACAGATGGTGTAAACACGCATGGGAAAATTCATCCTATAAATGCGGCAGAGATGGCTAAAGACTTTGGGATTAGAGTATACACTATTGGGGTAGGAACAAATGGTCAAGCCAAAACACCTGTAGCCATTGATCCATTTAGCGGTCGATACATTTATGATTATGTAGAGGTTGAAATTGATGAAGAAACACTTAAGACAATTGCCAAAGAAACTGGTGGACAATACTTCAGGGCTACAGATAATCAGAAATTAAAAGAAGTATACAAAGAAATCAATGAGATGGAAAAAGCAAAAATAAAGACCATCGAATACGATGTGGATTTACCTGAAAAAGCAGACTTATTTATACTATCCGCGTTGGGTCTTCTTTTGCTAGAATTTTTGGCAAGTAAATTAATTTTTAAAAGTATTTCGTGAGAAAGTTGAAACATAAATACAACTTACCCATTTCTAACGCAGTTGTATCGTTACTTGTTTTAGAGATTCTATTTTGGAGTATATGTTTTGTAAGTTATCAGTACTTAATTTCTAACGTAGTAGAATTTAGGTTTGAGCACCCAGCCAGACTATGGTTGCTAATAATAATATTATTTATCAATGTGGTCTGGGTTGTAAATAGGTCATGGAAAAATAGAGCAATTCAAAAATTTTCTAGCGTCCAAACTATACATCATGTTTTTAATGGATTTTCTAACTTCAGATCTTCCGTTAAGTTTTTATTATTCCGAACCGCAATCGGATTACTCGTCATTGCTGCAGCAAACCCTCAATATGGTGAAAATGAAAAGACAGTAGAATCAAAAGGAATCGATATCATGATTGCATTAGATATTAGTAGGAGTATGATGGCGGAGGATATAGTCCAAGATTACAGCCGATTAGATATAGCAAAACTTTCCGTTGGAAAATTACTAAACGAATTAAGGGGAGATCATGTGGGAATTGTTGTTTTTGCAGGTGAAGCCTACAAACAATTACCTCTTACTCCTGACTATCACGTGGCTCAATTATTCTTAAAGAGCATTGGAACAGATATGATTTCATCTCAAGGGACAGATATTGGAAATGCAATCGACTTATGTATGAGTTCCTTCAATTTTGAAAAAAACACCAATAAAGCCATTTTAATCATGTCTGATGGTGAAGATCATGAAGAAATGGCCATTAATGCAGCTAATGAGGCTAGTAATCAAAACGTAGTGATTTGCACAGTAGGTATGGGTACTGACAAAGGCGTTCCTATTCCTGTTTACAAAAGAGGGAAAAAAATTGGAAATAAAAAAGATGAAGAAAACAGTACGGTTTTGACCAAGTTAAATGAAGAAAACTTAGTTCAAATTGCACAGGCAGGTAATGGTACATATACAAGAGCAATGGGACTAAATTTAGATTTAAGAGACATCTTAGATCGTTTGAACGCGATTGAAAGAACCACTCTTAAAAAAGAAAAATACTCTACTTACGATGATCAATTTCAATGGTTTTTAATTCCAGCTTTTATCCTGCTGCTGTTAGAATTTATAATTTTAGAAAAAAGAGGGAAAATAGATGATCATTTTAAAATTTTTGAATCATGACAAAAGGTAATACACTCATATTTTTCATATCTCTTACCATAACTCAAGCATTTGCTCAAGACATAATGAGTAAATTGAGAATGAAAGAAGGAAATGAAGCCTACAACTCTGGAGAATTCTTGCAATCAAATGATCTATATAGTCAATCATTTAAAAACGATACATCAAATCTAAAGGCGGCTTTTAACAATGGAAACTCTTCTTT
>NZMV01000009.1 GCA_002694645.1 Crocinitomicaceae bacterium
TTTTCATGAAGCGTTAAATGTAGCATCCGTATGGCAATTACCTGTAATCTTTGTAATTGAAAACAATCAATGGGGATTATCTACACCATCAAAAGAACAATTTAATTGTAAACAGTTTATTGATAAGGGAATTGGATACGGAATGGAAACAATGCAGGTTGATGGCAACAAAGTAGACGAGGTATTCATGGCTATTCAAAAAATTAAAGAAAAACAAGAAGTAAAACCAGAACCTTTTCTTGTAGAAGCCATTTCTTTTAGAATGCGTGGTCATGAAGAAGCTTCGGGAACTAAATATTATCCTGAAGGGTTGCAAGAGAAATGGAGGCGAAAGGACCCCATTGCCAATTTTGAAGAAAAGATATTAAATGAAAAATTACTTAAAAAGTCTGAAATTGAAGAAATAAAAATTCAATTAAAAAAGAAAATTAATGAGGCATGGAAAAAAGCAGAAAGAGCACCTAAAATAACACCAAATCAATCTGAAGAAATTAAAGATATCTATGCCCCACATGCACACTTGAATGAAATCAAGGACCACAAAAACAAAAGTGAATTAAGATTAATCGATGCCATAAAAAATGGTATTGATCAAGCACTAGATAAGTTTCCTGAATTAGTCATTATGGGACAAGATATTGCGGAATACGGAGGAGTTTTCAAAGCCACGGAAGGTATGGTGGAGAAATATGGAAAAGACCGAGTAAGAAATACACCATTGTGTGAATCTGCTATAGTTGGTGCAGCCCTTGGACTTTCTATAAAAGGTAAAAAAGCCATAATGGAGATGCAATTTGCTGATTTTGTGACCGTTGGATTTAATCAAATCGTAAACAATTTGGCCAAACTACATTATCGATGGGGTGAAAATGCAGATGTGGTAATTAGGATGCCTACTGGGGCAGGAGTTGGAGCCGGTCCATTTCACTCACAAAGCAATGAAGCTTGGTTTTTTCATACTCCAGGGCTAAAAATTGTATATCCTTCAAACCCCTCTGACGCTAAAGGCCTACTGCTAGCCGCTGTAGAAGATCCGAACCCTGTTATGGTTTTTGAACATAAGGCAATCTACAGAAGCTTAAATGGTGAGGTAAGCAACGACTACTACACTACACCAATTGGTAAAGCAAAGCTGGTAGAAGAAGGGCAAGAATTGTCCATCATTACNTATGGCATGGGTGTTCATTGGGCTAAAGCCGCCACAAAAAAGCTTAANGTTAAAGCTGATATTTTAGATTTGAGAACCCTTCTTCCCTTAGATAAAGAAAGCATATTTAATACCGTTCAAAAGACCAATAAAGTGCTTATTTTACATGAAGATTGTTTAACAGGTGGAATTGGGGGCGAACTATCCGCTTTAATAAACGAATACTGTTTTGAAGATTTAGATGCACCTGTTCTTCGCTGTGCTAGTATGGATACACCTGTTCCATTTGCGGTTGAATTAGAAAATCAATTCTTACCTTTATCAGAATTAGAAGAAAAAATAGACCAATTAATANGATATTAAATGAGATTTTTAACTGCTTATTTCCTGATAACTTTTTCAACGAATGCTGTNTGTCAGTTTTATGCCAAAAAGGATCATTTAGAGTATGGATTTAATATTGGAACCTACATTGCCAATAACAATACGAGNATTCTCTATGATGCCAATACATATGTGGCTACATCTTTAGAAAGTATGTTGAATAGNAATAATCNGAACTTNAAATACACATCGGGAATTAATTTCCTTGATACTCAGTTTGGAGGAATGGGAAATTGGGTGATTGACAATGCTGCTGTCCCAGCAGAAATGAGCTACAGCCCTGGTTTTTTAGTTGGACTACATGTAGGAAAGCATCACCCTAAATTTAAATATTACTTAGATTACAATTTGGCGGATATCAANGTTACTGGCACATCTCAAGTCATTGATGCAATATACAGCCCTGGTGATGCTAATTTCACATCTCCGGTNATAATATCCATAAGGGGGAGAGAAAGACGAAATTTATTTAATCTAGGTTTAGTATTGGATTTTATCAATGAAGAAGATTTTCATTTAGGCATTCCTTTTGAATTCCAACTTAATCAGGTCACATTNATCAATAATGAAATATATTTAGATGGTGTCAATCAAGCTCATAACGTAAATCATATACCTGCCAACCTCACTAATACAACTGGNAACAACAACCCTGGAGGNTTTGGNTTTGGNGGAGGAAGTGGNCTCATACTTACTTTGGATATGGCAGAAAACATTATGGTNTCNTTNGGATATCAGGGCTATTTTGCTCAATCAAATTTCTCNGTAAACCTNAANCNNTGGGGGTTGCAACACGCTGCCTTNGCAAGAATGATTTGGATGAAAGAATAATATGATTAGATCCTTTTTTCTAATAACAGTCTTATTTTTTCTTTGCAAAAACCCATNATATGCCAAATCTCTAAAGGATTCAACNAANACAATAAAAAAAGTCATCAATATTGGTGTTCCATCAGCAGCTATTATTTCATTAGTTGGCATCAATGAAGTATGGTATAAAAATTACGCAAGATCAGATTTTCATTTTTTTGATGATCTTAAAGAATGGAANGGAATGGATAAAGTAGGTCATGCATGTACGTCTTATCATCTCAATAAAGTTAGCCACACTTTGTTCGAAAAAAATCACATCAAAAACCCTCTTTTAAAAAGCTCTATTTACACTTTTGGTTACATGCTAGGAGTTGAATTATTAGACGGATACTCAACAGAGTGGGGCTTTTCCATTTATGATGTTATTGGGAATGGACTTGGGACATTCCTTTACAGCNTTCAAGAATCTAAACTTAATAGTCAGCCCTTTAAAATCAAGTTTTCTTCCACTAAAACAGCATATGCAACATGTAGACCCTCCTTGCTAGGTGAAAATAGACTACAACAAATTTTCAAAGACTACAATGGACAAACGTATTGGGTCACATTCAACTATAATGAATTGAGTAATAAAAAAATTAAAATTTTTGATTATGTGAATTTTGCCTTTGGATACAGTGTAGACGGTTTTACCGGAGGACATAATAACCCAGAAATTACATCTTGTAATTGCGCAATAAGTGAATGCAATAACCTAAGAAGAACTTCTCAATTTATTTTTAGCTTGGACTTGAACACATCAAAGATTAAGAACAATCATCCCATAATTGGGAAATTTCTCCTTCCATTTGATATCATCAAAATTCCTTTTCCTGCTATTATTCTTAATAACTCAAAAAATTTTAGGTTAATCTATTTTTAAGATTTGTTTTAAAATTAGTTAATGTTTAGATAAAGTAATCATTTGATATTTGCAGTTGATTAATACTTGTGATATCTATGGAAGAGGTTATTAGACTAAAGAAATATCATAATCATCTAATGAATAAAATTTACAAACTCCCCTACCCAAGTGTTCATTTTAAGTCTTTATTAACCTCTCATGCTTCTGATGTATGGCTAAAAATAGAGCAACTTGAACGCGAAATCAAATAGTTAGTTTTTATAATTATATTCGTTTCAAAGCCAATGAATAATGGAATTTGAAACTATACTATCCTTAGCCGGAACACTTATTATGCTAATTGCTCTTCAAATCGTTTTAGGATTTGATAACCTACTATACATCGCTTTAGAATCAAAAAAAGCCCCAACTGACCAACAAGCTAGAGTCCGAAAAATTGGAATCGGTATTGCCATAATATTTAGATTACTTCTTTTGTTTATTCTTATAAATCTCATTGCCTCATTTGAGGAACCCTTTTTAAGTTTTTCAAATGCTTATGTTTCAGCCCAAATGAACCTAGAAAGTTTAATTATTTTACTTGGTGGTGTTTTTATTCTCTACACGTCTGTAAAAGAAATTTGGCACATGATTACGTTTGAATACACGGAAACTACAACCCAAAAAGTAAGTACGAATCAAGCCATTTTTATGATCGTATTTATGAATTTAGTTTTCTCCTTTGACTCTATTTTAAGTGCAATGGCACTTACAGAAAACAATTGGATCATTGCAATTGCTATCATAACGGGTGGAATATTGATGATTGTAGCTTCAAACAAAGTAGCTGAATTTTTACAAAAAAACAGGATGTATGAAGTGCTAGGATTATTTATCCTTTTTTTGGTAGGAATCATGCTAATTTCAGATGGTGGACATCAAGCTCATCTCAAAATTTTTGGCCACGCTATTAGCGCGATGAATAAAATTACATTCTACTTTATATTAGTGATTTTAATCCTTGTTGATGTAGTACAAACTGCCTATCAAAAAAATATTCTAAAGGGTAAAAGTTAATTCTAATCTCATTCGCTAAATTTGAATATGAGAATTGTTTTTTCATTAGTCCTTATATTATGCAACTTCACACTATCAAGCCAAC
>NZMV01000010.1 GCA_002694645.1 Crocinitomicaceae bacterium
TACATTGGCATCAATGACTTGAAGTAAATAAAAACCAAGAAAACTGATTACNGAAATATCTCTNAGTCTTCTATATTCTTCCTGCAAAATTTTGAGTTGTGAANATGAATAGAAAGCATATATATTNGGTGCAGCTCCGTTTTGTCGATTAAGTCTTTCTGTTCGGATGTTTTTAAATTCATTTTGATTGAAATAAATGAAATATCCAGTTGCAGAGATTCCACCATAAATAACAGGGATTTTCCACCATAACCTAGAACGAACATGATCAGGTTTAATTTTAGTATTATGTATTTGACCTGCACCTGGAATTAAGGCAGACATGACAGTTGATTTTTTTATAAACTTTTCTTTATCAAGAGAATCAATATTGATTTGACTCTGACTATTAAAAGTAAAAACGGAACAAATGATTAAAACGAAAAATACTCTGATCATTATTGATCAAAATTATCTAATATTCTATTAAGATCTTCTTGGTTGTTGAAAGAAATAATAATTTGACCTTTTCCTGATGCTTTTTTCTTAATGTTAACTTTTGAGCTTAGTTGATAAGCCATATTATTTTGCATCCTTAGTTCATACCTGCTTANNGCTAGGGNNGTNTTGAGTGATTTNACTTGANANTTTCTTTTTTCCTCCACAGCTCTAACCGAAAGATTATTTTCTAGNATTTCATTTAANGTGANAAGCATTTCCTTTTCNTTNGAGAGTGCAAGTAAAGCTCTGGCGTGACCCATGGTAATTTTGTCATCTCTAAGCGCCTTTTGTATTTCTANAGGGAGTTTTAGTAATCTCAGAAAATTGGCTACAGTAGATCTATTTTTACTTACTTTCTTACCTAATTCCTCTTGGGATAAATTACATTCATCAATAAGTCTTTGATAGCTCAATGCNATTTCAATGGCATTTAAATCCTTACGTTGCACATTTTCAACGATAGCCATTTCAAGCATATGNTGATCATCTGCAATTCTAATAAAACAAGGCAACTCATCAATGCCNGCTAATTTAGAAGCTTGATATCTTCTTTCGCCTGAAATGATTTGNAATTCATTTCTTCCAATTTTACGAACNGTNATGGGCTGAATAATGCCATGTTCTTTTATGGAATTNGNTAATTCTAATAANGGNTCCTTATCAAAATCTAATCTCGGTTGAAAGGGNTTAGGTGANATACTGGATATTTNAATTCTNGNTATGGAACCAACNACNTCACTTTTCTGATGGTCANNANTAGAAGTAANATCGGTTTTAGNATTTTCTAATAAAGCACTNAGTCCTTTTCCTAGNGCATTTTTCTTAGACACCATTGACTTTNACGTTAGATTCGTTCGACTTTATATTGATNNTATTGTCGNTNTTTTTCNTNATAAGCTCTTTAGCTAAGTTCAAATAGTTTACTGCTCCCTTGCTACTTGCATCGTGCATGATGATAGTCTCACCATGGCTAGGGGCCTCTCCTAATCTAGTATTTCTATGAATAATGGTCTCAAAAACCAATTGTTGGAAATGAATTTTAACTTCTTCAACTACTTGATTGGATAATCTTAAACGAGTATCATACATGGTAAGTAGAATNCCTTCAATATCTAGCTTTTTATTTAATCTGCTTTGTACAATTTTTATGGTATTTAATAGCTTACCAAGTCCTTCAAGAGCAAAATATTCACATTGAACGGGTATAATGACACTATCTGAAGCAGTCAATGCGTTGAGTGTGAGCAAGCCTAAGGAAGGTGAACAATCAATGAATATGTAATCGTATTCTTCTGAAAGAGTTGATAAAAAGTTTTTAAAAATAAACTCTCTTTCTTTCAGATGGATCATTTCAATTTCTGCACCAACTAAATCAATGTGTGATGGCAAAATATGCAGGTTCGGATTTTTGGTCTGTAAGATGACATTTCTTGGATCTTCACCATTCACAATGCAATCATATATGCCATTTTTTACATCTCTAGGTTCAAACCCAACACCGGATGTGCAATTGGATTGAGGATCAGCATCAATTAGAAGCGTCTTCTTGTCTAATACTCCCAGGCAAGCTGCCAAATTAATAGCTGTTGTTGTTTTTCCAACTCCTCCTTTTTGATTTGCAATTGTAATTATTTTCCCCATCTATAAATTAATTTCTTCACCTATCTTAGGTAGTAATAAGTTGATATTTTTTTTCTTAAATGTTTCTTTTGCCTTTTGATGATCAATTTCTATAAAACCAAATGTGTCATAATGTAATCCGACTACCGTTTTTGTNTTCACCATTTCGGCTGCTATNCTTGCNTCATCATATCCCATAGTGAAATTGTCACCAATAGGTANTAATGCNAAATCAATNNGGTGATATTCACCNATTAATTTCATATCCATATGTAATGCAGTGTCNCCTGCGTAATAAAAACTTTTTTCAACTGTTTCTACAATAAAACCACCGGGATTTCCACCAGGTGAACCATCAGGAAGAGTGCTGCTNTGAATAGCATTTACATATTTAACTTTACCAAATGGAAAATTCCAACTTCCTCCATGNTTCATTGGATGACCATTACTCACACCAAAGTTTTTATCAAACCAAGAAATGATTTCAAAGTTTGAGATTAAAGTAGCATTTGTTCTTTCAGCAATTCTCTTTACATCTGCAATGTGGTCNTCATGCCCATGTGATATTAAAATGTAATCGGCAGGNATAGTACTTATGTCAATGTGTTTAGCTTTTTCATTTGGAGTAATAAAAGGATCAAATAGCAAGTGAGTGCCATTAATATCTACTTTAAAACAACCATGTCCATAAAATGTAACTAACATAAACGATGTAAATAATCTTTTATCAAAAGTAAAATTTAGTTATCGAACTCAATTGAAGTATTTTTTCAATTATAAACAATGCCATGTTTAATTAACCAAATATGATTAATTATGAACAAATAAACACGAGAAAAAATCTTTACAAGATTTTAATTAAATGATTATCAGTGTATTATAAAATTGATAAAATAAAGTATATAAATTTAGATTGTTAATAAAAATACTAATCTAAATCTTCAAATTCAACGTCTTTANANGACTTTTCAGCGGAATCATTTTCTTGCGAAAAATCTTCGTTTAACGTATTGATTTTATCAACTACTTCAGAAAGTCCNTCTTTGAATTTATCGAAGTCTTCTTTGTATAAAAATATTTTATGTTTTTCAAAATGAAAATTACCGTCTTGATCAAACTTTTTCTTGCTTTCAGTGATAGTTAGATAGTGGTCTCCAGACCTGGTTGCCTTTACATCAAAAAAGTATGTTCTTTTCCCTGCTCTTACAGATTTTGAATAAATTTCATTTCTGTAATTATCTTGTTCGTTGTTATTTCCCATCAGATATTATTGAATTTAAGTGCAATATAAATAACCTTTTTTATTTAATGCAAAATTTAAAAAGATTAATAATCATTAACCTCATCCAATTGTTGTTTATTGTAAATACTTTGATAGTAACCTTCTTGAGCNATTAAATCAGCATGTTTTCCTTGCTGCACNATCTGACCATTATCCAATACTATAATGTGATTACAGTGAGATAACTGACTTACTCTGTGACTTATCTGAATAGAAATTTGATCGGGATAAACAGATGAAAGTTGTTGTTGTATTTTTGAAGATGTATCTGTATCAACGGCAGAGAGACAATCATCTAAAATAAGNAGTTGTGGTTTTCTTATTAATGCTCGAGCTATGGCTATTCTCTGTTTCTGNCCCCCTGAAAGGGTAACACCTCTNTCACCAATTTTCGTATCAAAACTTTTCTCAAATCGGCAAATTTCNTCATATATGCCAGCCAGTTTTGCNGCGTGTTTAACNTCTTTGAGATCCACGTCATTTTCGTTCAGNCCAAATGCAATATTATTATAGATAGTATCTGAAAACAGAAATACGTCTTGAGGTACATATCCAATTAATTTTCTAAAGCTATCCAGTTCAAATTCTTTAACATCTGTTTCATTTATTACAAAATGTCCATTATCTATTTCATATAATCTTGTAATTAAATTGGCTACAGTTGATTTTCCTGAGCCTGTTGATCCAAAAATTCCTAGGGANTGTCCACTATTAATTTCAAATTCAAGATGACGTAAATTAAAATCTGACTTGGTTTGATAGTTAAAGTTAACTTGATTAAATGCGATTTTTTCTAATTTAATTAGATTGTTTTTTCCATCATTGATTACTTTCTCCTCTNTTAAAAGAAACTCATTGATTCTTTTTTGTGATGCCGCAGCTCGTTGAACTAATGAACTTACCCATCCCACAGAAGCAAATGGCCATGTTAACATGTTAATGTAAAAGATGAATTGAACAATATCGCCATAGTCTAATTCTTGATGGATACTTTTTAATCCACCTAAATAAATGGTGAAAATAGTGCTTAGTCCTATGAGTAATATGATAGAGGGNAGAAACAATGCATTTACCAATGCTAAACTTAAAGATGCCCTCTTATAATCTTCTGTTTCTTGGTCATATTGTTTTGCAAAATACCTAGACCTGTTGTAAGCTTTTANAACTCGTATACCAGAAAACATTTCTTGCACAAAAGAGGTGATTCTGGATTGTTTTTTTTGAGTGATTTCACTTTTTTTGTTGATTATCGCACTTACCTTATATATGATAAAAGACAAAATAGGTAAGGGGAGAAGAACAAAAAATGTGAGCTCAGCATTTTTGTATATCATAAAAGTAATAACCATAACAAATAATACCACTACATTGAGTGTGTACATTATAGCAGGTCCCAAATACATTCGTACTTTACTTACATCTTCACTAATTCTGTTCATTAAATCTCCAGTTCTATTTTGTTTGTAAAAAGAAAGATTGAGTTGTTGATATTTTAGGAATATGTCGTTCTTAAAATCNTATTCTATGTGCCTTGACATCACAATAATGGTTTGTCTTGTGCAAAAAAGAAAAATACCTTTAAGCAATGAAAACAACATATATAATCCAACAAGATGAAGCCCAATNGACCATAAATCATTGTTTTNCTTACTTTCAGAATTTAAAAAGAGCGTCAATTGATCTGCAGCATCATCTATAATTTTGGGCATGTAAACACCAAAATAATTTGAACAAATTATAAATATAAATCCCAGAATTAGATGCCATTTATATCTTTTTAAGTACTTATTTAAATAAAATAATTCGCTCACGGGATAAAGATAAATACATTGACTAACTATTACTTTTTATTTATGGTTTATATTGACAAAATATTATTTTTGTCAAACAAAAAATTGATCTTTGAAATACCTCTGTTACAANAAAANTTCAACCTAAATACATGATATAATGCAAGATTTTTATGAAATGGGGCACGAACGCATTTTGATTTGCCAAGATAAAATAACAGGTCTTAAGGCAATTGTCGCTGTTCACAGTACAGTTTGCGGACCTGCATTAGGTGGAACACGAATGTGGAATTACACTTCTTCTGAAGAAGCGCTTACTGATGTTATGAGACTGTCTAGAGGTATGACCTACAAAAATGCCATTTCAGGCTTAAATCTTGGAGGTGGTAAAGCAGTTATAATAGGAGATTCAAAAACACAAAAATCACCTGCCTTATTTGAAAAATTTGGAGAGTTTATTGATAGCTTAAATGGCTCCTACATTACGGCTGAAGACGTTGGAATCAGTCCTGAAGATATGCTTCATGTGGCGAAATCTACCCAATTTGTAACTGGTCTACCTGGTAAAAAAGGTGATCCNTCACCCGTAACTGCATATGGTGTGTANATGGGGATGAAAGCAGCTGCAAAATTTAAATATGGGAAGGATAGTCTCAACGGNAAAAAAATTGCAGTGCAAGGAATTGGTCATGTAGGAGATTATTTACTTCAATATCTTCATAAAGAGGGCGCTANACTAACCATCACAGATATAAATGAAAACGCACTTAAGAATGCGGCAAAGAAGTATAATTGTGAGGTGGTTTCTCCGTCTAAAATATATGACGTTGATATGGACATATATGCTCCATGTGCATTAGGAGCTACAGTTAACGATAATACGATTGCAAAAATGAATTGCTCCATCATAGCAGGTGCTGCAAATAATCAGCTAGAAGATGAAAACATTCACGGATTAACATTAATGAAAAATGATGTTCTATATGCACCTGATTATTTAATTAATGCNGGTGGTGTGATGAATTGTTATGCAGAAGTTCATGATATTTCATCAGAAAAAGTCATGGAAATGGCAGGAGATATCTATAACACCACAATGAAGATATTTNAGTTGTCNAGTTCTCAAGAAATCCCCACTTATTTAGCTGCAAATAGAATGGCAGAAGAGAGGTTGAAAAAAGAAGCAGAAAAAAATGCTAAATAGAAGACACATCAGGATTAAAGTCCTTCAGGCTTTTTATGCATTTTTTCAGTCCAATAATGAAGATGTATTAAAGGGCGAGAAAGAACTTTTTCACAGCATTGAAAAAATATATGACCTATATGTATNTATTTTAATGTTATTTCCTTCCTTAAAAAGACAAGCTCTGATTCAAATTGAGGAGGCCAAGAGATCTGAGTATTTAAGACAAGATATTCATATCTTGAAAACAGGTTTTATTGATAATCAACTTGTTGATNTAATAGAACAAAGCAAAGTGCTTCAAAAAATCAGCAAAGANCGAAAAATCAATTGGGAAGGAGATGTAGAAAATGATCTTACCAAAAAAATATTTAAAGAAGTTTATCAGACCGATTACTATAAAAATCTATTACAGAGTGAATCCACCTCATTTAATGATGACAAAGACGCATTAGTACAACTTTATAAAAAAGAAATCTGTAATCTNGAAAAATTACATCACTTTTTTGATGAAAAAAGTATTTATTGGCAAGACGACTTAGATCATGTTTCCTCCATGATTTTAAAGACCCTTAAATCCATTACAGAANATCAAGAATTGGAAATACTACCACTGTGGAAAGAAGACGAATATGAATTTACTCAAAATTTATTTCGAAAAGCAGTNCTACAAAAAGAAGAAAATGATGCTGTATTGCAAACTTATTCCAAGAACTGGGAAAAAGAAAGATTAGCTACAATGGATTCGTTATTGATGAATTTAGCCATGACGGAGGCATTAGAATTTTCTTCTATTCCAATCAAGGTAACACTAAATGAATATATAGAGATTTCCAAATTTTACAGTACACCAAAGAGTAATAGTTTTATTAATGGAATTCTTGATCGTATTTTTGAAGACTACAAAAAAGACGGTAAACTTNTTAAAAGAGGTAGAGGTTTAATTAATTAAGAATAGATGAAAAATTACGTTGTATTTACATTATTATTTATTTCAACAGCTTGTATTTCAGACAAGCTAGATAGTGAAAAATATATCACTACAGACTTAATTGATAATGAGAACCCGCCTGTAATGGAATTTGAGCAAGAAATTTATCATTTTGATACAGTGGCATTAGGCTCAGAAGTACAATATGCTTTCAGATTTGAAAATACAGGTGACTCNTATTTACTAATTCACTCTGTTAAAGCAGCGTGTGGATGTACCGTTTTGAAAGGTTGGCCTAAGGAACCCATTTCGCCTGGTGGTACTGGTGAAATACCAATTGTGTTAACCACCAAAAACAAAGGCTATAATAAAAAATACATTTCTGTACTAAGTAACACAAAAGNAGGTATACAAAAGCTTTTTTTAGAAGGTTACGTAGTAGGTTTATAATTTAAATTAAATAATAGATGTTATATATATTACAAGCAGCACCAGAAGGAGGAGGTTATTCTCAACTAATATTTTTAGTGGCTATTATNGCCATTTTTTATTTTTTCATGATAAGACCTCAAAATAAGAAAAGAAAAGAATTGATGAATTTTCGGTCAAACCTTAAGAAAGGAGACACAATAATTACNCAAGGGGGTATTCATGGTAGTATTGTTTCAATCAGTGATTCGACTGTCACTATATCAGTAGATNCGAACACGAAATTAAAAGTGGAAAAGGAATTNGTTTTTTCAAATTCATCTTCTATTGTAAAGTAAGAAACATGTTAAAAGTCGGTATAACCGGTGGAATTGGATCTGGAAAATCTACAGTATCCNGTTTTTTTTCAGAACTAGGTGTTCCTGTTTATGATTCTGATCAAAGNGCTAAGTCTTTAATGCAACATGATGACTCCATCATAATTAAAATAAAAAAAGAGTTTGGAGACGATTCATATCTTAATAACGTACTTAATCGTTCACATATAGCAGAGATTGTTTTTAAAAATGAATTGAAATTAAAACAATTAAATGCGATAGTTCATCCGGTAGTAAGAACTGATTTTAATAATTGGTTAAGTCAAAATAGTAATGCTAGGTTTGTTATCAAAGAAGCGGCAATTATGATAGAAAGTGGTGCATATAAAGATTTAGATAAGTTAATTGTTGTGAACGCAAACAGAGAACAAAAGATTAAATGGATCAAAAAAAGAGATCATTTATTATTAGAAGATATAGAAAATAGGATTCAAAATCAGCTATCAGATAAAATTAGAAATCAATATGCGGATTTTATCATAGAAAATAATTCCAGTAAAAAGGAATTAAAACAACAAGTGTTATCTATATACAATAAACTTATAGTCTAACTAAAAAATATGTAACCCACAATGATTGCTGTGATAATCCCAATTAAATCAGCAATCAATCCTGCGGTTATAGCATATCTTGTGTTCTTAATTTTTACAGCCCCAAAATAAACGGCTATAATGTAAAATGTGGTGTCTGTTGTTCCCTGCAAAGTTGATGTCAATTTGGCTACAAAACTATCAACACCATAATGATTAAAGGATTCAAGCATTAGTCCTCTAGCACCTGAACCACTTAGCGGTTTCATTAATGCTGTAGGTAATGCGTCAATAAAAGCAATTTCAGAAGTAAAGAATGAAAAAACATACNCGATACCGCTAATGAGTATATCCATAGCTCCAGAAGTTCTAAAAACACCTACACCCACTAGGATAGCAACTAAAAAAGGAATGATTTTGATGGCGATATTAAAACCATTTTTTGCCCCCTCNATAAAGCAATTATACACATTAATTTTTTTAATAAAACCTAGAACNAGAAAGAGGCATATTATGGCGAATAAGATAAAACTACTTAATAAGGAACTTACTGTTTTTAATGTGGCAGGATCTAAACTTTTAAAGTAATAAACACTTCCAAAAATAAGTAACGAAATTCCTCCAAGATATGCTAAAATAATTCTATTGAATAAATTTATTTTTTGCATAATAGCTACNGTTATCAATCCTCCTANAGAGGCGACAAAAGTGGAGATTAGTATGGGTATAAATATATCAGCNGGATTTTCAGCNCCAAATTGAAATCGATAATTCATAACCGCAATTGGGATTAAGGTAAGNCCAGANGTATTCAGTACCAAAAACATGATTTGTGCATTAGATGCAGTATCTTTTTTTGGGTTGATTTCTTGTAACTGATCCATAGCTTTAAGCCCCATTGGTGTAGCAGCATTGTCGAGCCCCAACATATTTGCACAAAAATTGAGCATCATGGACCCTCTTGAAGGATGATTTTTAGGAATTTCAGGAAAGAGTTGATTAAAAAAAGGTCCAACTAATTTAGATAATCCATTAACAGCGCCACCTTTTTCACCGATATTCATTATACCCATCCACAAACATAAAATACCAGTTAATCCTAGAGCTATTTCAAATGATGTAGTAGCTAAATCAAATGTGCTTGAGATTATGGCAGAAAAAACATCATAATCATGTAGAAAAATCGTTTTAAATAAAGCTACTAAAAAGGCAATTAAAAAGAATCCTATCCATATGTAGTTTANAACCATGTGATCTAATTACAGAAATAATTAAAGATCTTCCTAAAGTCCTACTAATAAGTTATCCATATTAATTTGATGATAATTGAATTAATCAATTATACCTGCACCTTGTCTTANGATNGATGGCTCCTCTGTTCGGCAATCAACAATGGTAGATGCTACATTGTTTCCAAAACCACAATCCACAACAGCNTCTACTTCATGTTCATGTCGTTCAAANATGGCAAATGGATCAGTTGTGTATTGAATAATTTCGTCTTGATCATGTACACTAGAGCTAACCAAAGGGTGATTTAATTTTTCTATNATAGAGCTAGTTAGACCATGATTGGGAATTCGTATGCCTACTTCCTTTTTGTTAGATCCAAATAGTTTCGAGACTTGATTGTTAGCTTGTAAAATAAATGTAAAAGGACCTGGTATGGCATTTTTAATAACTCTAAAAATTCTTCTGTCTATGGGTTTTGTGTAGTTTGAGATTGAACTTAGGCTATTAAGTATAAGAGAAAACTCAGATTTTTTGAGTTTNACCTCTTTAATTTTAGCTAATTTCTCTAATCCCTTTTTGCTGTTTAAGCTTACTGCAAAAGCGTATATGGTATCAGTNGGNATTACNATTAAGCCATCATTTTCTAAAATATGAACAATTTGTTCTATTTTTCGATCATCTGCATTCTCAGGATGAACTTCGATCAGCACTTTATGCGTTTACTTTCTTAAAATCAGCTAAAAACTTAGCTAAACCACTATCAGTAAGAGGATGATTTAAAAGAGCTGTAATAGCGCTCAAGGGTCCAGTCATTACATCAGCACCTATTTCAGCACATTGTATAATATGCATTGGATGTCTAACGGAAGCTGCTAAAATCTCTGTACCAAACATGTAATTGTCGTAGATTTCTCTTATTTGGGCAATAAGATCTATACCATCTGTACTAATATCGTCAAGACGTCCAATGAATGGAGAAACATATGTAGCTCCTGCTTTAGCAGCTAATAAAGCTTGTCCAGCTGAAAATATTAGAGTGCAATTGGTTTTTATACCCTTATCTGAAAAATACTTAATGGCTTTAACCCCATCTTTAATCATAGGAACCTTTACAACTATGTTATTATGTAATTTAGCTAAGGCTTCACCTTCTTTTATGATTCCTTCGAAATNAGTAGATATTACTTCAGCACTCACATCACCATCAACTATTTCACAAATTTTNTTGTAATGATTTATCACATTGCTTTCACCTGCTATTCCTTCTTTGGCCATCAAGGAGGGATTTGTAGTTACACCATCCAAAATTCCTAAATCTTGTGCTTCTTGTATTTGATCTAAATTTGCTGTATCAATAAAAAATTTCATAGTTGTTTTTTTAATCAAAAATAAACATCTAAACTTACAATAAGTTAATTTTTTCAGTTTAAATAGAATCTCTTTTAAATAATATGGCTTCGCAATTACATGTGTTCAATTTGTAAGGGCATTGAAAATCAATATTACATTTGTTTTGCCATATTTGACCAAGATTTTTTACGGCCTTCATTTCAAATTTTTGAAATAATTTTTTAGCATGAATTCCACTCGAAGTCTTCCAAGCTAGTGCATAAATACCATTTGTTTGGCTATGGTGGTTTTGAAAATAATGATAAAGTAAATTGGAGGCAATTTCTTTGCGCTGGAAGTTTTTTGATACTCCGATACAATCAATCTTTACGCTGTTTCCTTTTTCAAAAATTATTTTTAAAAATCCAACAAATTTGCTCTTGAAACGTGCAGTAATGATGAGCTCATTTGTAGTGCATTTAAAATAATGATATTCATGATAATTTGATCCAAATAATGATTTAGAAACGGAGAGAAGTTCCTCAATTTGCTGAGGATGGATCACTTCCATGAAAGCAATTTCTGTTTCCATGAAAAAAAGATACAAAAAAAGGGCAAGCTACTCATATCGCACCGCTACAACCGCTTACCCTTGCTATGTTCCCATCCTGGGGGATTCAGCAGGAGCTGGTCGTATGAGACTTGCCCAAGAACAAATGTAAACTTTTTAACAAATATGATTAACTAAAATGAAGGTAATTACCTAAAATAGTTCCATGTACTTTACCTTTAAGTGTGGAATCTAACATGGGTGTATTTTCACTTAACGATGAATTTGAAGACTTGTCAAATTTCCATTCCGTATGTGTATCAAATAAAGTTAAGTTTGCAACAAAACCTTCTTTTACAACTGGGATATCAGTCTGTAAAATAGTTCTTGGGTTNATAGACATGGNTTTTACAATAGTTTCTAGGTCTAACTCATCAAGCAAATAGGTCAACGCCATTGGAAAAGCAATTTGTGTGCCTATACATCCCATAGGTGCAATAGGGAACTCCACTTCCCTTATTTCATTTTCGTGTGGTTGATGATTTGAGGTGATAACATCAACAACTCCCTTTTTAATCCCCTCAATTAGTGCTATTTGATCTTCTTTTGTCCTTAGTGGAGGAAGCATCTTGAAATCAGCTGTAAAGTTTTNTAAATGTTCATCGTTGAATATCAGATGATAAATAGAAGTACCACAACTCACGTTTAATTTATCATTTTTGGAATCTGCAATTNNTAATACACTTTCTTTACTTGAAATAATATTAAAGTGTATTTTTCCTTCATTATATTTAGTNATAGAGATATCTCTGTTAATCTGTAATTCTTCTGCTAATGAAGGAATTCCATTTAGACCCATTGCGGTTGAAGTAATTCCTTCGTGCATCTGTCCAGTTGGGGAAATACTTTGATCATAAGGNTTACTAATAACTAAGCCATTGAAATTTTTNGCGTAGAGTAGNGCTCGTGACATTAAACCTGCATGTTGAACAGGTTTTAGATGATCTGTAAAAGCTAATGCTCCCGCGGTATACATATCATACATTTCTGATAATTCTTCTCCATCTCCATTTTTTGAAATTGTTCCATATGGNATTATTTCTAAAGGATTCCCATTTGACTTCTCTTTGCAGTANGAAATTTCACTCAANGTATCTCTTGCAGGGCTTAAAGTGGGTTGTAACCCAACGCCAGTGAAACCGCCATTTATAGCAGCTTCAATTCCAGACTTTATTGTTTCCTTTTGTTCATTTCCTGGTTCTTGGAAATCTGTTGAAAAATCAAATAGACCAGGGCATACATAACCCTTATCAATTTCAACAATTTTCATGTTATCCTCAGATTCAATTTTGGTTGATATTTCCGAAATNGTACCATTTGAAATTAAAATATCAACTTTCTTTTTATTAAATGGTGAATTAGGGTCAATAACCGTTACTTGTTTTACTAAGATTTCAGACGGGTTTTTCATAGTATTTTATGATTATAATTTCTAAAATAATAAATATAAGTGCGAGGACAATAAAATAAATCCAGTAGTCTTTTTGACTCTGCACAGTAAAATATTCTCTATTATCATCCATTTTATTTGATCTCACAAGTTTGAAAAATGAATTTTGATCATATTTCTCTAATAGGGATGTAAAATCATTAAATTGGAAGGATTGAAGTTCAGATTCTCTTCTATTGCTGTTTAAAGATATAGTTTTGATAACCGAGTCTTCTTTTTTAATGTAATACAATCCTTCCTTTTCTAATACACCATTTAGATATAGAGTAGGTGACCCATTTACTAATTTCGTAGTAGGGTGAATTGAAAATTTATTATTTTGATCNGAAATAATGATTTTAGTTGATCTTAGATCTTGTCGAATTTTTATGGGTTTTACATGATTCGTTAGGTAGTATAAGTCTTGATTAATAGACGTATTTTCTTTTATTTTAAGAAATGTAGGAACAAAAATAGCATGACTTGTTATGTTGCTGTTTTCAGGATGAAAAGAAGAGNTAAATAAATATAGTGTTTTGTTATTTTGTATTGTTTCTACCAAAAAATCGTCATCATTTTCGTACCCCATCAAGCTTCTCACATTATTTGCTGATTTAATCTCATAAGTTGTTTTAAACTTAGGAAGGTCTATGTTTTGATCTAGATCCTTGAATACATTCTTGAAAAAAGGAGAAAGCAAATTTTTTTCGCTTAATGTGTAAGATGCAATTGCCTTTCGATTAAGTGAAAGGCCATAGGATTGAAGAAATAAATTTGTGCTTTCAAGACTTTTGTAATAAGGGGGGGGGATTAGTACAATATGTTGATCTTTAAATTGTTGATATATACTTGTGGGAATACTTTCAATTTCATCCAAAATAATCAGATTTCCGTCAATATCATTTTCATTGAAACCATCCGAAATATTGACGGATTCAAATGATACTTCATTTAGTGTGTTGAATAAAGATTTAAAAGCATATTCATTGAAATTTGAATCTAGGTATAGGTAATTAACTTTGTATTGGTCATTAGTAGAATACGTAAATATTAATTTGTCATCGTATTTTAAATCGTTATAGCTTACATCATTTATATATAATTCTCCCATTTTAACTCCATGGGTTTTTAAAATATATTTAATAGAAACAGTCTTTTCTTGAAATTTTTCAAGACTTACTAATTTTTGAGTAATNATTTCACTTTCATTTATTATTAATTTTAGTTGAATCTCNCTTCTTTTATCATTCCAGTTTGTAATTTTTATAAAAACTTCGTCTTCAACCAAGATTTTTCTATCTTTTTCCTTAAACCAAATGGAGTCGATAGAAATATTGTACATGTCATCCCTTTGGTAAAGTGATACTAAAAATTGTGAAGAATCAGTTATTTGTAATTTGGCATCATGATTAAATTGATTTTTTTGTAAATCCGTAAACCAATAAGAATAAACGGGGTTGCTCTTGAATTGTTCGTTTTGATTTAAAACAAGTTGGTTTAATTCCATATTCGCACTTGTGAATGTAGTATTTTGAATATGACTTTTAGCTTGCTCCTTATCTAATGAATAACCTTTGTTTGTGGATTTATCATTAGTAAGAACATAAAATCTGGTTTCATTTGAACATGAGTTGATCAGATGAATGGCGTCACTTTTTGCTATTTCCAAAAGACTTTGGCTGTCATTTGTACTTGACATTGAATACGAATTATCAAGATAAATACCTATTCTTTGAGATGTCAGACCTGGTGAGCTATTAAGCGGATTTGAAATGGGTTTACAAAAGGCAATAACTAATAAAGAAACCAATAAAATTCTACAAAGAAGCAAAAGAAANTTTTTGACTCGAGATCTTTTTTTGGATTCTATTTGGATGCTTTTAAGTAATGTGAGATCCGAAAAGTAAAGCGTTTTGTAGCGTTGTAAATTAAATAAGTGGATTAAAATAGGAATGATGACTAAAGAAAGGGCCCAAAGAAATTGAGGATATTGAAAACTCATCAAAGGACAAATTTAAATATTATTTTCAANACCTCTAAGCGTAAATTAAATTATTCCAATCCTTTATCTACTTTTTTTAATACTTGGTTTTTTAATTCCTCTTTGTAAGATTTCAATTTTCCTATTAGNCTTTCNTCACCNGTTGATAGCATTTGAATTGCCAATAGACCCGCATTTTTTGCACCATTAAGAGCTACAGTGGCTACGGGTACACCACCAGGCATTTGTAAAATGGATAAAACAGAATCCCAACCATCAATAGAATTGGATGATTTTACAGGCACTCCGATAACAGGAATTGGTGTTATTGAAGCTACCATTCCTGGAAGATGTGCAGCTCCACCAGCTCCTGCAATAACTACCCGGATCCCTCTTTCATATGCAGTACTNGCATATTCAACTAGTCTTTCAGGAGTTCTATGAGCAGAAACAATNGTTGATTCATAATCAATTTCAAATTCTTTTAGAATTTTTACAGCTTCTTTCATTACCGGATAATCGGAATCAGAGCCCATTATCACACCTACCTTATAGTTGCTTTTAGTCATTTGAAATTACTTTTAGTGTTTCTTTTACAAATTTCGCTTTTTCTTTTGCTTTTTCCATGGTTTCATCAACAATAGTTACATGACCCATCTTTCGAAAAGGTTTAGTGATTTTTTTACCGTAAATATGTATATAGATTCCTTCTTTTGACAAACATGTCTCAAAATTTTTGTAAAANACNTTACCTGTGTGGTTAGGTTCTCCCAAAATATTTAACATAACAGANGGAGATAGTAACTTCGTTGATCCCAATGGGTAGTTTAGAATAGCTCTTAAATGTTGCTCAAACTGAGAAGTGATATTTGCTTCTATTGTTTGGTGTCCGCTATTATGAGGTCTTGGAGCTACTTCATTAACTAATAATTGTCCATTTTTTGAAATGAAAAACTCAACTGCTAAGTTTCCAACCATATTTAGGTTTTCAATAATAGATATGGCAAGTTCCTTCGCCTTATGGTCTAANTCNGTTCTTATTTCAGACGGNCAAATTAANTGCTCTACAAGGTTTGCCTCAGNACTAAATTCCATTTCCACGGTCGGGAAAGTATTTGTTTCTCCATTTTCATTTCTTGAAACAATGACAGCAATTTCTTTTTCAATTTCTATGAATTCTTCGATCATAGATGGAACATCAAATAANCGATCTAGGNTATGAACGTCATTAATGAAAACTACACCTTTNCCATCATAACCGTCCTTTCGTGACTTTTGAATAAATGGGAAATGGATGATATCATCGTGAATAGCATTTAAAATCTCTTTTTTGTTATTAAATAGATGAAAATTAGAGGTTGGAATGTTATGTCTTGAGTAAAATTGTTTTTGTATACCTTTATCTTGAATAATTTCTAATGCTTCAGGTTGAGGGTATGTTTTTATTCCATCCTTTTCTAATACTTTTAGTGCTTCAATATTAATGTGCTCAATTTCAAATGTCAGTATATCTACTTTACGGCCAAATTCCAAAACATCATTGTAATTTTTGAAAGATCCATGATGAAATTGGTGACATAATGCAGAACAAGAGCAACTTTCATCTGGATCTAAAACNTGAATTTCAATATCCCATTTGGANGCGGCTTGAATCATCATTTTACCAAGTTGTCCTCCNCCTAATATACCGAGTTTAAAATCTGAACTAATTTTTTGTTTCATATTTCAAAAAACAAATAAGTATTGTTNAACCGCTTAATGCAATACAAATGTAGAATTTATAGTACATTAATAGTTTAATTTCTTGTTTTTTACTCCATATCCAAAAAGTGCAAAATCATATTTTACTGGNTCATATGGATCCATTTTCCTTAAATTTTCATCCAATTCAACCACTGATTTCCAATCATTTTGCTTCCTAGAAAGCAAATTAAATTTTCTTGCTGTATTNCCGCTATGAACATCNATTGGACAGGATAACTTTGACATGGGTATGGAAGACCAAATGCCTAAATCAACGCCTTTATTATCTTTTCTTACCATCCATCTTAAATACATGTTTAATCTTTTGGCAGCTGAGCCATTCGATGGGTTNGCAATGTGTTTTTTACTTCTTANATCGGTATACTCTCCTAGAAATGTAATTCGGAATCTTAAAATTGGTTCATACGCATTATTNGATTTANTAAAAGCAGGTGATAAGATCTGTTCTAACGAATCATATTTTTTATATATATNTCTTAACCGTTCTATAAAAAAATGAAGATCAAAGCCATTAAACGTTCTGTGTTTAAAATCAGTTAACTTGTNTGTTAAAGATGAATCATAAGATTTAACAAAATAATAAGGTTCATTTTCAAATATGTCTATTAATTTCTTTCCACTTTGAATAATGCTTTTCCTATTACCCCATGCTATTGTTGCTAGAAAAAGGCCCATTATCTCTAAATCCTTTTGATTCTTGAAAGATCTAAGCAGTCCTAAAGGGTCGCTTTTCAAAAAATAAGGATGGTTAAACTCATCAACTAATTTATCTAGTTCTGGTTTAATATGGATAAAATCAGTGGAAATAAAGAGGAGTTTACCTAAATCTATTAATTTGGATATTTTGTTGGATTGCTTTCTTTCATCATGTTGTAGATGGCATCAACAATCTCATCTACATTAGGTTTTGAAAAATAGTCTCCATCTGACCCATATGCAGGTCTGTGTTCTTTAGCAGTNAATGTCAAAGGTTGAGAATCCAGATGATAATATCCTTTTTGTTTATTAATTACTTCATTGAGCATAAAAGAAGTTGCTCCTCCAGGAACATCTTCATCGATAAATATAATTCTATTGGTTTTTTTCAGTGAATTTACAATCATATGATTAATATCGAACGGAAGTAATGTTTGTACATCGATTAATTCGCAAGATACATTCATCTCGTCTAGAATTTCAGATGCCTGTTCACATAAGTTAAATGTAGAACCATAACTCACAACAGTAACGTCATTTCCTGTTTTTACAACTTCAGGCACACCAATTGGGGTTGTGAAATCACCATAATTTGAAGGCTCATTTTCTTTGATTCGATACCCATTCAAACATTCAATCACAAGGGCAGGATCATCAGATTTAAGTAGTGTATTGTAAAAACCTGCTGCTTTTAGCATGTTTCTAGGAACACAGACAATCATTCCCCTAACTAAATTTATAATACCACCCATTGGCGAACCAGCATGCCAAACACCTTCTAGTCTGTGCCCTCTTGTTCGGATGATTAATGGACATTTTTGAGTGCCTTTTGTTCTNTAAGCTAGGGTGGAGATGTCGTCACTCATTATTTGAATNGCATATAATAAGTAGTCCAGATATTGTATTTCAGCTATGGGTCTCAGACCTCTTAAGGCTAATCCNATTCCNTGNCCAATAATNGATGCTTCTCTAATTCCAGTATCAAAAACCCTTATTTCACCAAATTCTTCTTGCATTCCTTCCATGGCTTGATTAACTCCACCAATNTTTCCNGTGTCNTCACCAAATGTTAAAATTTCNGGGTGNCGTTGAAATAANGTTCTGAAATTATTTCTNAGAATTAATCTTCCATCAATCTTTTGATCAGATTCAAATGTAGGTGCAACTTTTCCCACATTAAGGCTAGAAGATCCAAATTCATTGTATACGTTTGAGTTATATTTCTCTGCTAAAAATTCTTTTTGACTTTTAAACCAATTCATGACACTATTTCTAGCGTTTGTATTTTCAGATCTAGTTATTCGGAGTGCTTTATAGAAAGGTTGATAAATTTCTTTTCTTAGAGGCTCTTTTAATTTCTTTATACCATTGATTATAATTGCTAAACTTTCTCTTTGATTACTTTCTGAAGAAAGCATATCAAGTTGGGTTATTATTTGCTTTTTTTCTTGGTCTATTTCATCAATAAATTCATTCCATGCATCTTTAGAAATCTTTTTAACTTCTGCTTTGGCATCTTTCTGGATCTGGTTTAAAACATCTTCTGTTGTTATTGGTTTTCCTAAGCCGTTGTCATCACTTAACAACCATTCTTTGAATTTTTGAATACAATCAAATTCTTTAGCCCACTCTAAGCGTTCTTTTGATTTATATCTTTCATGAGAACCCGAAGTGGAGTGCCCTTGAGGTTGAGTGATTTCTTCCACATGTACAAGAGATGGTTTGTGATTTACTCTAGTAAATTCAGTAGCTTCTTTGTAGGTGGAGTATAATTCTTGATAATTCCAGCCTTTACATCTAAATATTTTGAGGCCATTTGAATCCTCTTCTATTTCAAAACCGGCTAATGCTTTAGATATACTTTCCTTTGTAGTCTGATATTTTTTTGGAACAGAGATCCCATACCCATCATCCCATACTGACATAACAACAGGAATTTCTAAAACACAAGCAGCATTGATGGATTCCCAGAAGATTCCTTCTGATGTACTGGCATCCCCAATAGTCCCAAATGCAATTTCGTTTCCGTTGTTTGAAAAGTTAGTTAGGTGACTTAATTCTTTGTTGTTACGATACATCTTTGATGCTAACCCAAGACCGACCAGACGTGGCATTTGGGCTGCAGTAGGAGAGATGTCAGATGTTGAGTTTTTTTGATTTGCTAAGTCCAACCACTTTCCGTCTTCATTAATGAATTTTGTAGAAAAATGCCCTCCCATTTGTCTCCCAGCGGAGGTGGGTTCTTTTTCAATTTTAGTATGGGCATACAGTCCTGCGAAGAATTGTTTAACGGTCAATTTTCCAATTGCCAGCATAAAAGTTTGGTCTCTGTAATAGCCCGATCTGATGTCACCGTTTCGAAAGAATTTAGCCATTACTATTTGTGGGAGTTCTTTCCCATCACCAAATATTCCAAACTTCGCTTTACCAGTAAGAACTTCTTTTCTGCCAAGTAAAGATGCTTCTCTACTTAAACACATCAATTTATAGTCATTCAATAATTCATCTATAAAAGCTTGCTGATTTATTTTAATCTCGGTATTTGATATGGAAGTAGACATTAGGACTAAAATTTAGGTCTGCAAATTTATAATTATTGATCAATTCATCAATAAAATCTCCTATCAATATAACTAAATTAAATTAAATTCAAAATATAATGTTTACGTGACTTTTAAAATAAATTTATGATCATTTATTACATATATTTGTCCGCAATTACAATATAAAATGAAGTTATTAGAAAATCAAGTTACCCTTATCACTGGTGCAACCAGAGGCATTGGAAAAGGCATAGCCAGAAAGTTTGCTGAACAAGGATCATCCGTAGCATTTACCTATGTCTCAAGTGAAGAAAAAGCGTTGACATTATGTAAAGAGCTTAAAAAAATGGGAGTTAATGCAAAAGGGTACAGGTCAAACGCAGGTAAATTTAATGAAGCTCAAGATCTTATCGATCAAATTCTTACAGATTTTGGACAATTAGACGTGCTAATTAATAATGCCGGTATTACAAAAGATGGATTGTTAATGAGAATGAGTGAAGAGAATTGGGATGATGTAATTGATATCAATCTAAAATCTGTATTCAACTTAACCAAAGCTTCCCTTAGAAACTTCTTAAAGCAAAAAAGTGGTTCCATTATCAATATGAGTTCTATTGTTGGGGTACAAGGAAATGCTGGTCAGTCAAATTATTCTGCATCTAAGTCAGGTATCATTGGTTTTACTAAATCAATTGCACAGGAATTGGGTTCAAGAAACATTCGATGTAATGCCATAGCTCCTGGTTTTATTGAAACTGAAATGACAGGTGCACTTGGTGAAGATGTGGTAAATACTTGGATACAAAATATTCCATTAAAGAGAGCTGGAAAACCGGAGGATGTGGCAAATTGTTGCTTGTTTTTAGCTTCAGATATGGGTTCATATGTTTCAGGACAAGTTATAAGTGTGTGCGGTGGCATGCTAACTTAAGTAGTTAAGAGTGAAGGGACTTCATTTTGAATTGCCAATTTATTACTTTATTCTATTTACTGCACTTAGTTTTTTACTGAGTTGGCTTCTTTATTTTTACAACAAGAAACACGATAATAATTTAAAATCAAACCGTTTACTTTTTGCAATTAGATTTTTATTTTTGATATTGATTTCATTGTTCTTAATGAGACCAAAATTTCAAAAGTCAGAAATTAAAACAGAAAAGCCCATTTTAGTTTTTGCGCAGGATGTGTCAGAAAGTATAATGGCTAATAAAACTGACTATTTTGACAAAAATATTTACTCTGATTCTATTAAAATTTTCCTTTCAAAATTAAGTGACTCATATGAAACTAGAACATTGATTTTTGGAAACCAAAGTGTTGAGTCCGATTCTTTTATTTTTGACCACAACCAATCAAATTTAGGTCAACTATTTACCCAAGTTGAAAATCAATTCAATACATCTAATCTTACCGACTTAATTGTGGCTTCAGATGGTATTATTAATGCAGGTAAAGTCAATGCAACATTAGAAAATACAAATGTTAAAATTCATACGCTATTACTTGGTGATACAAATACTAATCCAGATGTTTCGGTTCAGAAAGTAAGAACTAATAAATATGCTGTTCTAAATAATAATTTCCCACTGGAAGTGGTAGTTAAATCAAATGTAGATGTCTCAAATCTAGCATTAATAATAAGCGATAATAATGAAATCATTGAAAGAAGATCAATTTCATTAAAAGATGGATTAAATAGGTTTTACTACACTTTTTTGGCCAGTAAAAGCGGAATTCATGAATTGGATGTACAAATAGAGGGTATTAAAGATGAAGTCAATTTCATCAATAATAGATCAACTGTTTTGCTTGAAGTATTAGATTATAATCAAAATATTTTGATTATAAGTTCATGTCCACACCCCGATATATCAGCTCTTAAAAATGCGATAATCAAAATTCAAGGAACTAGAATAAAATCTGTGTTAATAAAAGACTTCAATGAAAGTATCGATGACTATAATTTAATTTGTTTTTTCAAGCCTTTTGATTCACCCAAAATGCTAAAAATCCTGAGTCAATGTGAGAAATTAGGTACTCCTTCTTTTACATTCACAGGGAATAATCTGGACAAAAAACAGATTTATTTACCAAAAATTGGAGTGAAAAGAGAAACTGATTTTAAAGGAACAAATATTGTAGATATTTATCTTTCTGATGATTTTGATGCTTTTAAGTTGAATAAAAGTTGGTTTAGCATATTTTCATCACTCCCCCCTGTAAGTGTACCTTTTTCAGCTAGTTATTTATTAAAGAAAAATGCGTTTTCATTATTAAAACAAAAGATAAATGGTGTTGAACTACCATATCCGATAATTTTCTTTTATAAATCGAATGAGACAAATCATGGTGTATTTCTAGGTGAGGGAATTTGGAAATGGAATATGACACAGCAGCAAAACGGATTTAGCACTAACGAAGTTGATTTATTTTTACAAAAAATCTTCCAATACTTAAAAAAAATCGATCCTAAAAAAAGGTTAAAATTAAATGTGCCTAAACTAGTTTTGGAAGATGAACCTCTAATAATTTCTTCTGAGTTCTACAATAATAACTATGAGCTTAGCAACAATAATGATTTATTCTTCAGTTATCGAGATTCTAGTGGAAAAGAATTTAAGAAAAAGATGAATAGAAATGAAGATATTTACCAACTAGCATTACATCATTTATCTCCAGGCAATTACACCTTTAAAGCAGAATTAAAAAGTAATAATCAAGTATATCAAGAAAATGGTAAGTTTAGTGTATTTAAATCTAAAAAAGAATGGACTGATTTAACNGCCAATCATTCATTTCTTCNCTCCCTTTCTGGAAAAAGTAATAGNTATTTTCTAAATGANTTNAAAGAACTCGCTAATAATTTGAAAAATAATGCNAGAGAAAAAGTTAAAACCCGTAANACTATTGAAAACACAGANGTTATTGATTTCAAATGGATACTTTTTATCCTTTTANTNTTACCATTTTCNGAATGGATNTTNAGNAAATATAAAGGTATGATTTAATATAAATCTTCATCTAATTCCTCATAATCNCCATTTAGGGGNTCTTCATTAAATTCATCNTATATTTCATTAATTTGNTNCATATTGNNGTCTTCTTCGTCAGTTATCATTTTTTTGGGNATGTAAGTGCCAAAATGATGGATAAGTTGTATTTCAGCATGATTTTGATTGCTAGGTAGCAAATCTAAAATTTCAACATAAAAAATATTCATGTTNAAAAAATCATGNACATAAAGAATTTTGTTAGTTTTCTCNTGTATTTGAAAAATAGATGTAGATTCCATTGACATAGGAGANAATTCATCCTCTTCTAAGCTCATGTCAAAAAGAGTAATTTCCTCGCCTTTATCCCATTCATCATTACTTAGATAAAATGAGGCCATTTCTAATTGATCTAGTTTAAATAAGTCCAAAATAAATTGGTGAAGTGACAGTAAATGGCATGAAGTATCCAACAATACATCAGCAAAAATATCTTCTTCTGTGTCAGCAACAATTCTTAATTTTAATACTTCATTGCTCATAAAATTCCTTTNGATTTTGCCAATTTAAGCATAAAGTCTCTTGCCTCCTTGGTGTCATTTTTAATTACACCGTCTAGAATAGCATTTTTAATTCCTTCTTTAATCTGGCCAACTTCCTTACCTGGTGATAGATTTAGTGTATCCATAATTTCTTTTCCATTAATTGGGGGTTGCCAGTTTTTTATTTTGTCTCTCTCTTCAACTTCTTTCAGCTTTTTTTGGACTACTTCAAATCTTTTCAAGTAGCGTTGTTTTTTTTCTATGTTTTTAGAAGTGATATCGCTTTGACATAAACACATTAAATCTTCTAAATCATCGCCTGCTTCAAACAACAAGCGTCTAAGAGCTGAATCGGTTATATGATCGTTAGTTAGGGAAATAGGTCTTAGGTGAAGGAGGACTAATTTTTGTACATATCTCATATTATGGTCCAATGGAAGCTTCATTCTTTTAAAAATTTTGGGAACCATTTTAGCCCCTTTATCATCATGNCCATGAAACGTCCAACCTTGTGTGTGATCGAATCGTTTTGTAGCTGGTTTGGCAATATCATGAAGCAAAACGGCCCATCGAAGCCACAAATTTGAAGTACTCTTTTCAAGTATATTTTCAAGTACTTCTAAAGTGTGGTAAAAATTATCTTTATGTTTTTTACCATTAATAGTATCGACTCCTTTTAGGGCTTGAAATTCAGGNAAAATATGCGTTAATAAGTTGGTTTTTTCTAATAATTTAAACCCCAATGAGGGATAGTCACTCATTATAATTTTATTTAATTCTTCCGTAATTCTTTCTTGCGCAACAATATTAATCCTTTCAGCATTTTTTGTTATGCCTTCTAATGTTTCATCTGAAATAATGAAACCTAATTGTGATGTGAAACGGATTGCTCTCAACATTCTTAAGGGATCATCTGAAAATGTTTCAGTCGGATTTAACGGGGTCTTAATGATGCCATTCNTTAAATCTTTTACTCCATTAAANGGATCTACAAAAGACCCTTTTGAATTTCCATTTAGNCTAATTGCTAATGCATTAATGGTAAAATCTCTTCTGTTCTGATCTTCCTCAAGAGATCCTGGGCTCACAATAGGATTTCTTGAATTACGACTGTAACTTTCTTTTCTAGCCCCTACAAATTGAACTTCAATGTCATTTAATTTTATCATAGCAGTTCCGAAGTTTTTAAATACNGAAAACGAACTTTGATGTAGTGAATCTGAGACTGCTTTTGCTAATTTGATCCCATCTCCCAAAACAACTATATCAATGTCTTTTGTTGGACGTTGAAGAATGAAATCTCTTACATAACCACCAATTAGATAAACAGGATTATCCCAACTATCTATCACCTTACAAACTGATTTTAGAATAGGTTCATTTTCAATGAGTTCATCGTAATGATTACCTGANGTATTGAAGTGCTCCAAACTCATCAATTCTTATTATTTTAGATGGATTTCCAGAAGATTTTGTGTNAAAATTAAAAATAATGTCCACGGAATCAATTATTCGTTTATCAATATCCTCAAACTTTCTTGGAAAGGGTTCACCACTTACATTAGCTGAAGTAGATACAATAGGAGATTGAATAGCATCAATTAGTAAACCAAGTTTTTTTAATGGTGTTATTCTGATTGCTAATTCATTCTTATTATTTGATACATGATTTAGTTNANTTNTACAGTTCGGATAGATTACGGTTGGATGAGTATTTAAATTTAATTTTTCTCTCACTTTCTGAGTAGGTGGGTCTACATAATGTTTTAGTTGATTAAAATGACTTAGTAAACAAATGAGAGGTTTNTTTTTATCTCTTTTTTTTATTTGGAAAATTTTAGAAACACTTTTTGAATTTGATGCATTACATCCCAAAGCCCAAACTGTTTCTGTGGGATAAATAATTACTGCACCATCAATTATCTTTTCTCTTACATTATCAATGATTTCTAGATTGATATCACTGTAGTAATCCATGATAAGCTTGCATTAATTCTTTTGATAGGATCTCAGGCTCAAATCTTTTGGCGTGCAATAATCCCTTTATTATCATTTTCTCTCTTTTTTTACTGTATGTTAAACATTCGTCCATTTTATGNGCTAATTCTTCCATGTTAAGCGGTTCAACATACATGCTGTATTNTCCTCCAGCTTCGCCAAAACATCCTCCTTTCGTAGTTATCACAGGAATTCCACAACATAATGCTTCTAAAATTGGAATACCAAACCCTTCNAAAATAGAAGGGTAAACAAATAGTGACGATAACTGATATATACCTGGTAAATCTTCAACTGATACATCATGTAGAAATATAATTTGAGAAGGATCAAACTTTAATTTTTTGAGTTGAACATTTATGAAATTCATGTATTTTGTCTTCTTNCCTACAACGACAAGGGGTGCTTTTATTTTCATNAAAGTCATNGCATTGATGATTGATATCAAATTTTTTCTGGTTTCAATGGTTCCTACATTTAAGATAAACTGATCAGGAAGGTTAAATTTCTTTTTGATGTGGTGTAGTAACTCAGAAGAGTATTCTTTTCTAAAATTTTTATGACATGTTTGATAGATTACTTTAATTTTTTCTGGGTCNGCATCATAGTAATTTACTATATCATTTTTAGTCTGTTCACTTATAGCGATGGTTAGGTCTGCGTGTTTTACTGCATATCTAAACTTCGCATTGTAGATTTTTCGATCAATATTTCTGTAGTTTCTTGGGAATCTTTTAAAAATCAAATCATGAATAGTAACTACATATGGAATATTGTGGGATTTAATTCTAGGAATTTCATTACTTAACCCATGATACACATCAATTTCATTTTTAATGATAGATTTTTCCATATTAATGCTCCTCCACAAACCTTTAAATGTTTTATTTAAAGGAGTTTCAGGAAAAATAGTCGAAACACTTTTGTGCGAGGATAGATAATTTAATCTTGGGTTTTTATTTTCTTTTGGAGCAAATAATCTATATTCATTGCTAGGGTAGAGCTCAATTAAATTTTCTATTAAGTCTCTACTGTAATTTCCTAAACCTGTAAAGTTTTGATAGGCTCTTTTTGCATCAAATCCTATTCTCATTTAAGTAGATTTTCAAGTTGAAATGTCATATTCTCTAAGTGCTTCATTTAAAGAAGTTTTAAGATCTGTACTTTCCTTTCTTTCACCAATAATAAGTGCACACGGCACTTGATATTTACCGGCTGGAAAATCTTTCTCATAGCTTCCAGGAATAACTACTTTTCTTTCAGGAACAAAACCTCTATACTCAACCGGTTCTGGACCTGTAATATCAATGATTTTTGTTGATTTTGTAATGACTACGTTTGCTCCTAAAACAGCTTCTTTTCCAACCCTGGCGCCTTCTACTAGTATGCATCTTGAACCTATAAATGAACCATCTTCAACAATGACTGGTGAGGCTTGTAAAGGTTCTAAAACTCCGCCAATACCTACCCCTCCGCTTAAATGTACATTTTTTCCAATTTGTGCACATGAACCAACTGTGGCCCAAGTATCCACCATGGTACCACTATCTACATATGCTCCAATATTGACGTATGAAGGCATCATAATAACTCCTGAAGAAATGTAGGAACCATATCGAGCTACAGCGTGAGGCACAACTCTTACGCCAAGATCACTGTAATTTGTTTTTAATTTCATTTTATCATGAAATTCAAAAGGCCCTACTTCGATAGTTTCCATTTTTCTTGAGGGAAAATAAAGTACAACAGCTTTTTTTACCCATTCGTTTATAACCCAATTACCATTTTGGATTTCAGCTGTTCTTAGTTCGCCTTTATCTAATTTTTCAATTACTAGATCAATAGCATCAACAGTTGCTTTTTCTTTTAACAGATTTCTATCTTCCCAAGCTTGTTCTATTACTGCTTTAATATCCATTTTACAAATATTGTAAATAATTATCATTAAAGCTGTTCTGATGCTATATTTGATTAATGAATCACATTCTTGCTATTGATTATGGGTTAAAAAGAACAGGTATAGCTTTTGCTATTTATCCAATACTAATTGCACATCCATACAAAACAGTTCTCACAAAAGAATTAGATTTTTATTTGGAAGAATACATCAGAACAAATACAGTGACAACCATTCTTATTGGGCTTCCCTTAAAAATGAATCAAAATAATACAGATGCAACTAGTTTAGTAATTGCATTTAAACTAAAACTCATGAAAAAATACCCCGAAATTAATGTGGTTATGTATGATGAAAGATTTAGTTCATTAATCGCTAAAAAGTCAATGATAGAGGGTAATTACAAAAAATCTGACAGAAGAAAAAAGGAAAAAGTGGATGTTATAGCAGCTACAATTATATTACAAGACTACATTCGATCTTTAGAAATTAAAGATCATCAAAAACATAAATAACTTCATCTTTCTTTTTCATAAGATAATGTTCCCTTGCAAACTTTTCTAAAGCCTCTTTGTTTGTAGTAAGTTGAAGTGTCTTTTCTTTTACTTGTTGTATTTCAATAGATTTCACTTTGTTTTGATTGGTGATTTCATTTAGTTCTTTTTTCATTTCATATAACCTATATAAGGTAGTGTCCTCAAAAATCAATAGAATTAGAAACAAAGTAACCGTAGTGTAAAAATATTTATTGTTAAAAAATTTAACTGTAATCATATGTGATCAAAAATATAATATGACATTGGTTAATAAAATTTAGAGTTAACTAGTTATTCACACCTGTTATTTGATTATTAATGACATTATTACTTAAGAATTTAAATATGATCGCGATCTAGGACATTATGTCATTCATAATGGTATTGGCATATGCTTTGAAGTGTAAGTGAAAAATTAATCTAAAATGGAAAAAGGAACAATCAATGTACAAAGCGAAAATATTTTCCCAATTATTAAGAAATTTCTCTATTCGGATACTGAAATATTTCTTAGAGAATTGGTTTCTAATGCTGTAGATGCTTCTCAAAAATTAATGACTTTAGCCTCAGCTGGCGAAGTAAAACATGAGGTTAAAGACCTTAAGGTAAAGATTATTCTAGATGCTAAGAAAAAAACTATAACCATAAGAGATAATGGTATAGGAATGACTGCAGATGAAGTGAATAAATATATTAACGAAGTTGCTTTTTCTGGAGCTGAGGAATTTTTAGAAAAGTACAAAGACAAAGATCCAAACTCTATTATAGGTCATTTTGGCTTAGGATTTTACTCCTCATTTATGGTTTCTAAGAAGGTCCAAATTCAAACTCTTTCACATAAAGAAGGNTCGACTCCTGTACAATGGGAATCNAACGGAGATCCAACTTATGAACTTAAAGAAATNAAAAAAGACGATGTTGGTACCGATATTATTCTTTTTATTGATAAGGACTCTAAAGAGTTTCTAGAAGAAAATAGGTTAACAGAAATCCTAAACAAGTATTGTAAATTTCTTCCTGTAGACATCGAATTTGGGACCAAAAAAGAATGGATAGAAGATCCAAAAGGAAAGAAAGATAAAGATGGAAATGTAGAAAAAATATCGATTGATGTTCCTAACATTATAAATAACACTAGACCTGCGTGGATTAAAAAACCAGCTGATTTAAAAGAAGAAGATTACAAATCATTCTATAATGAGTTATATCCATTTACTGAAGAACCTCTTTTCAATATTCACTTAAATGTAGATTATCCATTTAACTTGACAGGAATTCTGTATTTCCCAAGGTTAAAGAATCAGTTAGATTTACAAAAAAATAAAATTCAGCTNTACAGTAATCANGTATTTATTACGGATTCGGTTGAAAATATTGTGCCTGAATTTTTAACTCTACTACACGGAGTTATTGATTCACCAGATATTCCTTTAAATGTATCTCGATCTTANTTACAAAGTGATGGTAATGTGAAAAAAATATCAAATCATATTACNAAAAAAGTTGCAGATAAGTTAAATGGCATGTTTAAGAAAGACAGATCTGATTTTGAAAGTAAGTGGGATGATATAAATGTATTCATACAATATGGTGCGCTAACAGATGAGAAGTTCAACGAAAAAGCCAAAGCTTTCTCCTTATTTAAGAACACNAAAGANGAATATTTTACTTTAGAAGAATACAAGGAAAAAGTAAAAGCANCACAGACNGATAAAAATGATAAGATTATTTTGCTTTATACCCATGATAAAGAAGAACATCANTCCCTGATAAAAACAGCAAACGATAAAGNATATGATGTATTGGTTTTAGATGGTCCGTTATCGTCTCATTATATTTCAAAAATGGAACAAGATCTAGGAGTTTCGTTTGCTAGAGTTGATGCAGATACCTTGGACAAAATCATTGCTAAAGAAGAAGATATTCCATCTAAATTAGATAAAGAGCAAGAAGAGTCTCTAACTCCACTTTTTGAAAAAGTAGTGGATAAAGAAAAATTTCAAATCCAAATAGAAAGTTTGAGTGAGGTCGAAAAACCAGTTTTAATCACACAGAGTGAATTTATGAGGAGAATGAAAGAGCAGCAAGCAGTAGGTGGAGGGGGTATGCACATGATGGGAGCTATGCCAGAAATGTATAATTTAGTTATAAATACGAACCATGTCTTGACATCAAAAATTGTAGATTCAAAAGGCAAAAAGCAAGAAAAATTAGCTAAACAAGCTGTAGATCTAGCTCTTTTATCTCATGGTCTACTAAAAGGAGAAGATTTAACAGACTTTGTGGAGAGAAGTTTCGAATTAATATAATATGTCCTTCGGGTTAGGTGGTATAATTGGAGCTATACTAGGTTTCTTTTTTACGAGAAGTATATTTGGCTCAATAATAGGTTACTTTATTGGCTCTTCTTTTGATCGTGTAAATATAAAGTCATCCGGAAATTATGATCAATTTAGAGACCGTTTTAGGAGTTATCAATACACGGAAGATTATTATACCACCAGAATTACTCAAAACGANTTCGCTACTGCACTATTGATACTATCAGGTGCGGTAATGAAAGCTGATGGAAAAGTATTGAAGTCAGAACTAGATTATGTAAAGACATTTTTNAGACAGCAATTTTCACCAAATTTAGCTTCAAAGTACATAAGAGACTTTAGAAATATATTGCAGAAAAACTTCTCATTGAATGAAGTATGTAATACGATTAATCAAAGTATGCCACTTCGACAAAGAACGTTGTTGATTCAATATTTATTTGGCATAGCAAAAGCAGATGGACACGTTTCAGAAAAAGAAGAAAGTATAATAAGTACTATAGCTAATTATTTTAGGATTACTAAAGCTGAATATGAGCAAATAAAATCCATGTTTTACAAAGATGTTTCTAATGCNTATAAAGTATTNGGGATTGATCAGTCCGTTACTGATGAAGAGCTTAAAAAAGCATATCGTAAAATGGCAGTAAAACATCATCCGGATAAATTTAACCANTCAGGTGAAGAACAATTAAAAGCAGCNAAGGAAAAGTTCCAAAAAATTCAAGAAGCTTACGAGCAAATNAAAAAGGAGCGAGGTTTAAAATAATGAGAGAATTTTTTCAAGTCTTTCTAAACTCANTATGGATCATCTTTTTTTTGGNATTNATATGGGCGNTACATATTNTTCAGCTCACTTTTCATTTGAATTTTACTGAATTTGGTATCCTTCCTCGTTCATTTTTTGGGCTTATTGGAATAATTACTTCTCCGCTTATACATTCCTTAAGAGATATCAATCATATCATAAACAATTCTTTCCCATTTTTAATACTGGGATGGACATTATTTTATTTTTATAAACCCATCGCTTGGAGGATTTTATTGCAATCTTGGTTTTATACAGGTGTATTTGTTTGGATTTCAGCNAGAAATGCATACCACATAGGTCTTAGTGGAGTGATTTACAGTTTATTGTTTTTCATCTTTTTCAGTGGTGTATTTAGAAAGGACAAAAGACTTCTCACAGTGGCATTATTTGTAGTNTTTTTATATGGAAGTATGGTTTGGGGTATTTTCCCATACGATTGGACTATAAGTTTTGAAAGCCATTTATTTGGAGCACTAACAGGAACTATTTTGGCTTATTTCAGCAGGAAGGAAGAATCCACTTTTAAAAGACAAAAAACACAGTGGGAGATAGAGGAGGAGTTAGGNATTGAACCTCCTGATTTTGAATCCNTATGGAACGAGGAAAATGAATTAAAGTCTTAATTTTTGGGTTTAGTTTTTTTTGGAGAANTAACGCTTACTTTAATTTCTTCTGTTTTAGCAATAAAATCAATTTTGATTAAATCTCCTTCTTTAATATTTTTTTGGATAATTTCTTCTGCAAGAGGATCTTCAATATATTTTTGAATNGCTCTGCTGAGTGGTCTCGCACCATACTTTTCGTCAAAACCTTTATCTGCAATATAACTTTTTGCTTTTTCGGTCAATTTTACTTCATAGCCTAAAGTGTTAATTCTGTTAAATAGCTTATCAAGTTCAATATCTATAATTTTTAGAATATCATCTTTAGACAGNGAATTGAAGATGACTACATCATCTATACGATTTAAAAATTCTGGTGCNAAAGCTTTTTTGAGAGCATTCTCTATTACTCCTCTAGTATTCTCTTGATCACTTTCTGTTCTAGCTTTTGTTCCAAAGCCAACACCAGTGCCAAAATCTTGTAATTGTCTTGCTCCAATATTAGATGTCATGATGATGATGGTATTTTTAAAGTCTATATTCCTTCCAAGACTATCAGTCATTTTACCATCATCCAAAGCCTGAAGAAGCAAATTAAAAACATCAGGATGAGCCTTTTCTATTTCATCTAATAATATAATAGAATAGGGCTTCCTTCTAACTTTCTCCGATAATTGCCCACCCTCTTCATATCCAACATAACCAGGAGGTGCTCCGATTAGTCTTGATACGGCAAATTTTTCCATGTATTCGCTCATGTCAATGCGAATCAATGCATCTTCACTGTCAAATAAAAACTTCGCTAAGACTTTACATANTTGGGTTTTACCAACTCCAGTAGGGCCCAAAAATATAAAGGAGCCAACTGGTTTGTTTGGATCTTTTAAACCAGCTCTATTTCTTTGTATNGCTTTAACTACTTTTTGAATAGCTTCATTTTGACCAATAACGGTACCGTTCATGGATTCAGCCATTCGCATAAGACGACCACTTTCTTTTTCTGCAACTTTCTGTACAGGAATTCCCGTCATCATAGCAACTACTTCGGCTACATTATCTTCATTAACAACTTGTCTGTGTGTTTTACTTTCTTGTTCCCATTTCTTTTTTGCCGAATCAAGTTCTTCATTTAGTTTTCTTTCAGAATCTCTTAATCGNGCAGCTTCTTCATATTGTTGACTNCGAACCACNTTATTTTTTAGGTCTTTCACTTCTTCAATCTGTTTTTCAATACTTATGATTGATTCAGGAACATTTATGTTAGTAATATGAACACGAGAACCAACTTCATCAAGAGCATCAATAGCTTTGTCAGGTAGGTGGCGATCAGAAACGTACCTTTCAGTTAACATAACACAAGATTTAATCGCGTCATCTGTGTAAGACACATTGTGATGATCCTCATACTTTTCTTTGATATTATGTAAAATTTTGAGGGTCTCGTCTATGTTAGTTGGTTCGACTAATACTTTCTGGAATCTTCTCTCTAGTGCTCCATCTTTTTCGATATATTGTCTGTATTCGTCTAATGTAGTGGCTCCAATGCACTGAATTTCTCCTCTTGCTAAAGCTGGTTTAAACATGTTTGAAGCATCTAAAGAACCAGATGCACCACCNGCACCAATTATAGTATGAATTTCATCAATGAACAATATAATATCGGGAGACTTCTCTAACTCATTCATAACAGCCTTCATTCTCTCTTCAAACTGCCCTCTGTATTTCGTTCCAGCAACTAAAGAAGCTAAATCAAGTGATACAATTCGTTTGTTAAATAAGACTCTTGATACTTTTCTTTGGGTAATTCTTAATGCTAACCCTTCAGCAATNGCAGACTTACCTACACCTGGTTCTCCAATGAGTAGGGGGTTATTCTTTTTTCTTCTGGAAAGTATTTGAGAAACACGTTCAATCTCCTTTTCTCTNCCTACAATAGGATCAAGTTTGTCGTCCTCAGCTAACTTNGTGAGATCTCTTCCNAAGTTATCTAATACTGGTGTTTTTGACTTGGTTTCGGATGACTTTTTCGAAGAGGTACTTGATGAAAAATCTTCTTCTTTAGCATCTTCATCTTCATCAGCTGATTCTGGATGCTTAGCAGATGGATTCAAATCAGATTTGTAACCAGATTCTTGCATTACATCTAATTCGTATTTAATAGATTCATAATCTACTTTAAACTCCTTAAGTATCGATGAAGCTAAATTATTATCTTCTTTTAAAATGGAAAGCAGTAAATGTTCAGTTCCAATCATATTACTTTTAAAGAGTTTTGCTTCTAAATANGTAATNTTAAGGACCTTTTCAGCTTGCTTTAACAAGGGGATGTTGACACTATTTTTTACTTCGTTNAGCTGCCCTGACTCCAATTTAGATTCTANTTTTTTTCTAAGTTCTTTTGTGTCTATTCCAGANGATTTCATCATTTTTATNGCAACTCCTTGGCCTTCTCTAATGATNCCCAATAATAAATGCTCAACGCCAATGTAGTCATGGCCNAGCCTTAAAGCTTCCTCTCTACTGTANCTAATTACATCTTTTACTCTGGGTGAAAATTTGGCATCCATATGGTTCAAATGTACTATTGTTTTGGTAACAANAAATCAATTGATCAAAAATATTCAACAACTAATTTGTTAATTGTTCACAATTATTCATTTTCGCACAAAATTTTGTGAATAAATCAAATCAAAAAATAAGGTGTTTTCTCGAAAGAAATGATACTTTCGTAAAGTTTGTAATTTAAGATTTAATAAATAATTATATGAGAGAAGAAAGTGGGGAAAGAATTATCCCAGTAAGTATTGAAGATGAAATGAAAACTGCTTACATCGATTATTCGATGTCTGTTATTGTTTCTCGTGCTTTGCCAGATGTTAGAGACGGCTTAAAGCCAGTACATAGAAGAGTTTTATATGGAATGCAAGAACTTGGTGTAAGATCTAATAGTTCATACAGAAAGTCGGCAAGAATAGTTGGTGATGTACTGGGTAAATACCATCCTCATGGAGATTCCTCCGTTTATGACACAATGGTAAGAATGGCCCAAGATTGGTCACTTAGATATCCTTTAGTGGATGGTCAAGGAAACTTCGGTTCAGTTGATGGTGATAGTCCAGCTGCTATGAGATATACTGAAGCTCGTCTTAAAAGAGCTGCCGAGGAGTTATTATCAGATTTAGACAAAGATACTGTAGATTTTTCTCCAAATTTTGATGATTCACTTGAAGAACCAACAGTACTTCCTACTCGAATCCCAAATTTACTAGTTAATGGAGCTGCAGGTATTGCTGTTGGTATGGCTACAAATATGGCTCCACATAATTTGACAGAAGTTATTAATGGTACTATTGCCTACATTGATAACAAGGATATTGACATTGAAGGGCTAATGGAGCATGTAAAAGCTCCTGACTTTCCTACAGGAGGAACCATATATGGTTACGAAGGCGTTAAGGATGCTTTTCATAACGGAAAAGGCCGAATTGTAATGAGAGGTAAAGCTACCATAGAAGAAATTAGAGAGAACAGAGAAGCTATCATTGTTACCGAAATCCCTTATCAGGTTAATAAAGCTGATATGATACAAAAAACGGCAGGATTAGTTAATGAAGGCCGAATTGAGGGTATTTCGGAGATAAGAGATGAGTCTGACAGAAAAGGTATGCGTATTGTGTACGAAATAAAAAGAGATGCCATACCTAANGTTGTNCTAAACAAATTATATAAGTATACTGCTCTACAGACCTCATTTTCAGTAAATAACATTGCTTTAGTTAATGGTCGTCCACAGGTNTTAAATCTAAAAGATTTGATCGTTCACTTTGTANACCACAGACATGATGTAGTNGTTCGAAGAGCTCAATATGAATTAAAGAAAGCTGAAGAAAGAGCCCACATTCTTGAAGGCTTAATTATAGCTTCAGATAACATNGANGAAGTGATCGCACTAATTAGGTCTTCNAAAAGTCCTGATGAAGCTAGAGAGAAATTAATGAAGAAATTCAAACTCTCTGAAATTCAATCAAAAGCAATCGTAGAAATGCGTCTAAGACAATTAACTGGTCTCGAGCAGGACAAGTTAAGAGCTGAATACGATAATTTGCTGAAAACTATTGAAGATTTAAAAGACATATTGAGTCGAGAAGAAAGAAGAATGGATATCATCAAGACAGAACTAGAAGAAATAAAATCAAANTATGGTGATGAAAGGCGTTCAATNATTGAATATTCAGCAAATGAAATGCGAATCGANGATCTTATTCCAAACGAAGAAGTTGCTGTTACCATTTCCCACGCAGGATACATTAAAAGAACNAGCCTAACCGAATACAAAGTTCAAAACAGAGGAGGAGTAGGTTCAAAGGGATCTTCAACNAGAGAAAAAGATTTCTTAGAGAAACTATTCGTAGCTACCAATCANAATTGGCTTTTAATTTTTACTGAAAAGGGTAGATGTTTCTGGATGAGAATATTTGAAGTTCCAGAAGGAAACAAAGCTGCAAAAGGAAGAGCAATTCAAAACTTAATCAATATAGAACAGGATGATAAAGTGAAAGCTTACGTAGTGGTTAAGGATCTAAAAGATGAAGAATACATTACTAATAACTTCATTGTAATGTGTACNAAAAAAGGAGTCATTAAGAAAACAAGTTTAGATGCTTATTCTAGACCTAGAACTAATGGAATTAATGCCATTGGAATNAGAGAGGGNGATGAATTACTGGAAGCTAAACTTACCAATGGTGAAAATGAAATTTTACTGGCAATCAAGTCTGGTAGAGCCATTCGTTTCAACGAATCCACTGTAAGGCCAATGGGAAGAACGGCATCAGGAGTTAGAGGAATATCCATGACAGAATCTGATGAAGTAGTNGGTATGGTGACGGTAGAAGATTTTTCAAAAACAGTTTTAGTGGTATCTGAAAATGGATACGGTAAAAGAACATACTTGAATGATCCAGAAACAGATGAGCCTATTTATAGAGTAACAAATCGTGGAGGTAAAGGTGTTAAGACCTTGAATATCACAGACAAAACAGGAAATCTAATCGCCATAAAAGATGTAACAGATGAAGATGATTTAATGATAATCAATAAATCAGGAATTACCATTAGAATGCATGTGGCAGATATTAGATCACAAGGCCGTGCAACCCAAGGGGTGAAATTGATCAATTTAAAAGGAAGTGATCATATTGCTGCTGTAGCTAAAGTGGAACGTGATGAAGATGAAGAAAATATGATGGATAATGANTCTACCGAAGATTCTGGCAACATTATTGATAACGAATAACTAAAACAAGATGAATAAAAATATATTAACAGCAGTTGGTATTGCTATTTTACTAAATGGTAATGCGCAAAAATTACAACTTACTGAAGCTGCTACTGAATACAAAAACAATTTCAGTAAGGCTTGGATGATGCAACCTGATCAATTGGAATCTAATAAATCTGTATTACTCAAAGCCAAAAAAGCCATTGATGAATCTTTCGCTAAACAAACAGAATCTCCTGTACTAAAGTTAAAAGACGAAACTAAAATGTATTATTACAGAGGTATGATATATTTAGATTATATCATGATGGCATCAATGGATGAAGGTATAATGAAAGAACTGGAGGCGATGGAAGAAGAACAGCTTGAATTAGCTTCCTTTGGATCTTTGAAAAAATGTATTGAATTAGACACAAAAAACCAGTGGAAAAGCGATGTAAATAGAAGAATTGAGAGTTTGAGAGCTATGATGTTCAATGCTGGTGCAGAAATGTTTAATCAGAAAAATTTTGAGGCTGCTTATGATGCATTTGACGGATCAGTTAAAATGTACGATGTTTTAAGNAAGCCTGATACGTTAGCCATGATTAATGCAGCTCTAGCAGCGGAAAACTTAAATCGTTTTGATGAAGCTTTTAATTACTATAAAATGTGTGCGGATAATAATTACGGTAAAGGTGCTGAAATGTATCAATCTATGATAAGAGTTTTAAATTCTCCTAAAAACGAAAACAAGGATGATCAAAAAATACTTTCTGTTATTGAAGAAGGAAAAAATAAGTTTCCCAATGATTTCGTGTTGAATGTGGAAGAATTCAACTTTTGGTATAATAAAGGGGATAACGAAAAGGCCCAGCAAGCCCTACAAAACGCAATTGAAGCTGATCCTACAAATAAAATACTTCATTTTAACATTGGGGTAACGTATGATAATTTAGCCAAAACAGAACATGAAGCAAAAAATCACGAGAAAGCCTTTGAATACATTGAAAAAGCCGTAACAGGATACAAAAGCGCCATAGAGTTAGATGATAAATATGTAGATGCTTACTATAATTTAGGTGCTTTGTATGTGAATGAATCTCAAGAAATTCAATCTATTGCAAATGATTATGATGGAGAAAAGTATGAGCAGGAAATGAAGAGAGGACAAGAAACCATGCAAAAAGGAATTCCATACCTTGAAAAAGTACTTACTTTCACTCCAAATGATAAAAATACATTATCAGTTCTGAAAATCATTTATGCGAACATGGATGACATGGAAAATTACAAGCGAATAAAAGCCCTTCTTGAAGCAGCTAATTAACCTACAGCTACTTCATGATACATTATGGTAATTTAAGGAAAATGACTAGTGAGCTACACGAAGAAGTTCACTATGAAATTCCTTTATATGATAAAATCTCTTTTTCTGAAAGTATAAGTTTAAATCATCTTATTGGTTCTACCATTAATATCTCTTATTCCGGTATAATAAACTGTGTCGTAAG
>NZMV01000011.1 GCA_002694645.1 Crocinitomicaceae bacterium
AGTACATCTTTGGAAATCCTTCTTTTCATTTCATTGCCATTTACCATGGTTTCACCATATATTCCTTTCTTATAATTTTCTCTATAGAAAGCAGCGCCAATCATTCCACCCGAGGCTCCTGTGATCAAATGAGTCTGTTTGGTTAATCGTTGGTTTGTAATACTGTCAAGGAAGTTCAACACATGTACTGTCCAAAGGGCAGATCTTAAACCACCACCACTTGTATTAATAAATACCATTTTAGGTTTATTTATTCCTTTATTTTTTTGACTCCAATGGGTTAATATTTCAATATTTTCTTTTATTGAGTTTTCAACCTTTAATTTATCCTGCTGAAGTTTACTGATATTTTCATGATCATATTTAGGTTTTAAATCATAGTTTAGACCATATGCATAGTTTCTAAATTGAAATAGGTGAAATCGATTAGTTAGAAAATTAAAAGAAACTATAGCAAGGATAAGAAAGGTTAATGTCCAACCTTTAAACCAAGAGTATAGGACCGAAAAAAGCATGATTAATAATGTGAACAACAAAAAAATACTTGCACCAGCGGGAATATTAAGCCAAGAAATGTCTCTGAAAAAACCAATACCCAAGAACGAGATTATTAAAGCCAACTCAAAAATAGATGCATTTACATGGTTTTGTGTGAACACNTTTTGGATAAGNTCCTTGTCATAATGCTTTGTACTTCTTGCAATATTTATNGAAAAAAAGTTCGACAAGTAGGTATCTACTCTCCACGTATTCTTGTATACATTAACTCTTGAGTTTTTCTTTTTTTTAATAAAGTTGGACTCTTTTACTTTGTCATTTCCTAGGTTTTCAAAATAGGTTTCTGTCTTGCCACTAATCACAAATACATTTTTATTAAACTGGATAAAATATAATATGGATAAAATGTAAAAAACAAACAACCCTACTAAGACACAAATGATATAAATAAAGACGATTCCACTGTTCATCAATTCTTCTTCAGTCAAGAAGAGAAAAATTTGAACTAAATAAGTCAAAATNAATAAAGAGGGAATTAACATGTTATTCAAGCAGAACTTTAAAAATGGNCTCGAGAGAGTAGCTAAAAATGTAAAATCGCGAGAAAATAAAATATAACTGTATATATGAAAAGCCATAATAAACCCGCCTAAAGAAAAACCCATAATTAGAAAAGACCATGGACCTATCTCGCCCATATAAATTGGAGCTAAAAACAAAGTGTCTATGCCAAAACCAACCCCTAAATTGCCGCTGACATATAAAAACAAAACCAACCAAAAAAGCAATAAAATATGGTTTCTCTTGATGTGTAGAAACAAAAGCTGAACAGGGAANAAATAGATAACTCTTGTAAAGAACTTACTATTTATTCTTCTTTNTTGTATNGAGGATTCTTCAGCCATTAATTACTTTAAGATACTGAAAATCTCTGTACGCTAATTCAAATTATTTCTTTGTGCGAAAAAAAGTAATACATAAACTAAATGCACCATCGCTAAGAATAGTGGAAAAACAATAACTGCGTTGCCAGTGACATAGGGCCATGAANCNGTTAATGATGCACCCAGAACAAAAAATGGCACTAAAACATAAGCCAATTGAAATATCCAATAAAATATCCAGCCTAACTTTAATCTATAAAACATCATACCGACTCCTACCATGGCCAGCACATCAAAGGCTATTCTTGCTCCATATACCTTAACCAATTGATTTTGATAATATTCATTATAAATAAACCCTTGTTCTTCCCATTGTTCAAGCACTATTCTTAGTCCATCATTCATGTTTTCAACAGANANAGGAGAAGACATGAATAAAAAACAATGTAAACTATCGTTNGCAATNCAATAAATAAATCCTATGAAACTTAAGATGCATAGATAGGTAATGGGTGATTTTTTCTTCATCGTTTAAATCTTTTCAATTTTGTAATTATAAAATTGGTGATTATTGGGAGCTAACAACGTAATNGTTTTTAATTTTTGATTTCGAAAAATGGACAATTCTATAGNTGAACGGTGAAAATAAGAAANCCATTTATCTAAATTTTGATTCACTTTAACNCCNTTAATGGAAAGAATATGATCATTTTCAAGTAAACCACTTTCAAAAGCTGAACTGTTTTCAAGCACTGAAATNACATGAACTTCGTTGTTTTTTAGTTGTGTTTTAAAACCATACAACCATAGCTTATTTTCTGATTCTACTGCGCTATATTTCCACCCAAATACAGAAAAGGCTCGTTGTAAGTAAGGTGAAAAATCTTGAACTCCATAAACAAGTGCATCAAATAGATTTGTAAAATCTGTCCCTGATACGGATTCTAATGCATCTTTATAGGTAGATGCATCATAGGAATTTACTTTTTTACTTGAATCATGTAACACTCTCATTACATCATGTAACGTTTTTGATCCTTTAGTATGATCTCTTATCTCNGCATCACAAATTAAAGCAATTAAAGCACCTTCTACGTAGATAGATACTTTTCTTCCGGGAATTCCAGACGTATANCCGTCAAGCCACGTATCCCAACTAGATTCTGAAACAGAGTAATGGAGCCTTCCATCATTGTGAAAATGCCGCTTTAGTAAATTTGATAATTCCTTAAAATATTGAGTCTGATCAAACACATTAGACTCAAATAAAATTCGATCNCCCATGTATGTAGTTACACCTTCNGTTACATAACCTAACTNNGTATAATTTTCACGAGNATAATCATANGGNACCATATCAATAGGTCTGATTCCTTTAACATTCCACACATGATATAATTCATGAGATGAAACACCAAGTAGTTCTGTGTATAATCGGTCAAATACATCATAAGNTGGGCCTAATANTATTACCGTAGAGTCATGATGTTCAACACCATGGTATGCATTATGGGTTGTGATTTGAAATAAAAAATGATACGTCTGGTGAGGAAAACCACCAAAAAGATCGATTTGATACTCTATAAATGTAGTGAAATCAACTGTTAGCTTTTCCCAATTTAATTTAATCTCCCCTTGAAAGCAAAAATAAAATTGAACGTCTTTTACAGATATTTTTTTATGTTTTACGCTTGGACTAGCAATAAAAGGGGAATCAAATAATTCGTGGTAGTTTGTAGCTTTAAGATGGTGACTATTTTGATTTCCGATGGCACTGTATACTTGATAGGATTTTGGAACGTCTAGCGTTATTTCAATTTCAGTTTCTGGAAATTCTGGTAGGAATAAAAAACAATTAACAGGATTAACATACAGCTGATTTTCATCTAGATATGTCGATCCTGCATTTAACTCAGCAGCATAGTATTGATAGGTAATTATGAAATCCTTACCGTTAGCTTGTATACACCATTTGTCTTTTGTCAACTTATTGAACGAAATGGGATGACCATCCATATCATTTACCTCAAAATCTTTGATGTTTTTTGCAAAATTGCCCAATTCATATCTTCCAGGTCTCCAAGCTGGCAATTGAACAATAATTTGATCCAAGCTAAACCCATTTACAGTTAAACTGAAATCAATAAAATGATTTTCTGGGTCTGTGTAGCTTAATACATATTTCATAACTCAAAAATAGAATTAATGTGTAAACCTATATGTCATTTTAGATGCATAATTAAATTTGTGACATGAAAAAATATGATGTAGTTGTACTTACTGATTCTAGATACGTTAACCCATTAAAAACAAACACATACATAAGTAATGTATTACGAGAGGATGAGTTGGTCATAAACGCACTAAAAGAAAAAAATCTATCCGTTGTCAAAAAGGATTGGAATGACTCCATTTTTGACTGGGAAACTACACGATCAATACTATTCAGATCTACTTGGGATTACTTCGATAAATTTGAGCTATTTAAGAAATGGTTTAATAAAACAAAAAATAAATGTTTGATGATAAATTCGACTGAAACCATAGAATGGAATATTGACAAACATTACTTACTGGATCTACAAGAACATCAAATTCCAATTCCAAATAGTGAATTTATTAAAAGAGGATCATCTATTGATTTATCGCTGTTAATGCAGAAAAAAAATTGGAATGAAATTGTGGTGAAGCCTACTATTTCNGGTGCGGCNAAAAATACATATAGATTAAAANAAGAGGAAATAATTCAATTTGGCCCTANATGGGAAAAACTCATTTACAANGAAGATTTTATTGTCCAAGAATTTCAAAACAATGTGATTNCAGANGGAGAAGTGGCCATGATNGTGATTGGAGGAAAATTTACTCATGCNGTGTTAAAAAAAGCAAAAGAAGGTGACTTTAGAGTACAAGACGATTTTGGAGGTAGCATTGCAATATACAATCCAAGTGAAGAAATGGTTAAACTTGCTGAGAAATGTACTCGTATTCTAACTCCGATCCCTTCCTATGCAAGAGTAGATATCATTTGGGATAATCTCTGGGAATTAGCAGTATCAGAGTTGGAATTAATTGAGCCTGAACTCTGGTTTAGGTTAAACCCAAATGCAGCGCAAAAACTAGCACAACATGTTGACCTCATTTTAAGTGAAAAGAAATAGTTATCAAATCATATTTGAACCCATTAATTTTTAAATTCGCAGTAATTTAATTGAATACTATGAACTACGATGTAATTGTTTTAGGCAGCGGTCCTGGTGGATATGTAACTGCAATCAGAGCTTCACAACTTGGAATGAAAACAGCTGTAATTGAAAAAGAATCGCTTGGCGGTGTATGTCTTAATTGGGGTTGTATACCAACGAAAGCCTTACTCAAAAGTGCAAATGTGTACGAATACATCAACCATGCTGAGGATTACGGAATTAAAGTGAGTAGCCATAAAGCTGATTTCTCGGCTGTGGTAAAGCGAAGCAGAAGTGTGGCAGAAAAAATGAGTGGTGGTGTTCAATTTTTGATGAAAAAAAACAAGATTGATGTAATAATGGGTACTGGAAAAGTAAAGCCTGGTAAGACCATTGAAGTAACAGATGAAAAGGGGGAGAAGAAAGATTACACAGCTAAAAATATTATTATTGCAACAGGTGCAAGATCACGCCAACTCCCCAACTTAGAACAAGATGGAAAGCAAATTGTAGGATACAGAGAAGCCATGGTACTGCCAAAAATGCCAAAGAAAATGGTAATAGTTGGGTCAGGGGCCATTGGAGTTGAATTTGCTTATTTCTATAATGCGATGGGTGTTGATGTAACAGTAGTAGAATNTTTACCAAATATTGTTCCTGTAGAAGATATTGATGTTTCTAAACAACTAGAAAAAACTTTCAAAAAGAAAGGAATGAACATCATGACTAATTCTTCTGTCGAAAAAGTGGAAAAGTCCTCTAAGGGTTGTGAAGTTCACGTNAAAACCAAAAAGGGTATNGAAACANTTAACTGCGATGTAGTTCTTTCGGCAGTAGGTATACAACCNAATATAGAAAATATTGGNTTGGAAGAAACAGGAATTGTAGTTGATGNTGGAAAAATCGTGGTAAATGATTATTATGAAACTAATATTCCTGGATATTATGCCATNGGNGATGTCGTTGCTGGACAAGCCCTTGCCCATGTTGCTTCAGCAGAAGGAATTACATGTGTAGAAAAAATAGCNGGACAAAATCCAGAACCAATAGATTATAACAATATACCTGGTTGTACATATTGCAGCCCAGAAATAGCTTCAGTTGGTATGACTGAGAAAGCGGCTAAAGAAGCTGGTTATGAATTAAAAATAGGTAAATTCCCTTTCTCTGCATCAGGTAAAGCAAGTGCTGCCGGTCACAACGATGGATTCATTAAGTTAATCTTTGATGCCAAATACGGTGAGCTTCTAGGTGGCCACATGATTGGGGCTAATGTTACCGAAATGATAGCTGAGATTGTGGCCTTGAGAAAGTTAGAAACTACTGGACATGAGCTTATTAAGACGGTTCATCCACACCCCACNATGAGTGAAGCAGTTATGGAAGCTGCTGCTGCTGCTTATGACGAGGTAATTCACATCTAAGAATTATTTTCATTTATCATTTTTAGTAAATCCTCTTCTGATTTATCAAAGATGTTTTCTAGGTAAATCGTTGCATTTTTACTAAGNGGATGATCAGGATATAAATTAATCAACCTTTCATATGAGGACTTGGCTAACTCTTTATTTCCTAAAACATGATCATGTATTCTGGCTACATTATGTAAGTAGGCTGGAGCTTTTTCAGAAGATGGATTAAGGGCTTGTGCCTCATTAAAAAAATCAATCGCAGCATTGTANTTAGATTGAATCTCAGCACTTTTGGCTAAACATTCTAAAACATACTCTAGGCTTACTGTATCCAATTCGTTAATATGNTTCAAATATAATTCAGATGCATATTTTTCTATTTGATTGGCCGTTTTGACAACCACCCCCCTATTCATNGGGTTAATAGTTGTTAATGCTGATTCCGATTTTTCCAATTTAGTCATGATTGAATTCCAAGATGAGGAAACATCAACTTTTTCAACATGATCATCACAACCTACGGCTATAAACATGAAAAATACACTTAAAACGATATATCTCATCTCTTTAATTTTGGAAATTTCATTTTGTAATCTATGTCAACAATCCCCTTACTAATATCGTCTAACTTTCTTTTTAATAGACGTCTCTTGAAAGGATTAAGGTGATCTGTAAACAGCACACCTTCAACATGATCGTACTCATGTTGAATTATTCTAGCAGCAATTCCTTCAAAGGTTTCCTCATGTAATGTCCAATTTTCATCGAAATAGCTAATTCTAACAGTGGGTTTTCTTATAACTTCCTCTCTAATACCTGGGATACTTAAACAACCTTCAGAAAAGGGCCATTCCTTTCCTTTTTCGGCTTCGATGATTGGATTTATAAAAACCTTTTTAAAGTCCTTTAACTGTAACTGTTCTTTACTAGCCTTCTCCCCTTCTTCAGGTTCTGAAAATGGAGAAGCGTCAACTATAAATATTCTTAAAGATTCTCCAATTTGTGGACCCGCTAAACCCACACCGCTTGAGGCGTACATAGTATCAAACATATTGCTAATCAGTTCATTAATATCAGAACCTTCTTCAATTTCTTCGGTTTCTTTTCTTAGAACAGGTGAGCCATAAGCTACAATGGGTAATATCATGGAACAAATATATTAATGAATGCGATAGTTGGATTCAATATTCAAGATCTAAATCAAACTCTTCTTTAAACAAATGTAAATCAGGGTTTTTCTCTGCCATTTGAAAAAAACGCTCTCTGCTAGTTAATTGTGATATTTTTTGATTTTCCATTTCAGAAACATGCAAATGAATNTGTATAGAACCATTATTTAGTTCTTTTCTCAAATNTTCTAANAGATATGNAGTTTCTTTTTGTAAGTCCATTTTTTGNACTTCAGAATCAAGANGAAAATCTANATTAAAATCGTTTTTTAAAATNGGAGATGATTTGGTTANAGTAGTGTGTAATCCCATTTTACCCTCCTTTTTTTTNATTTCNGCAAATTTATTCCACTTTTCTAGCAGTAAATGAGATGAAAATTTAGAATTTGAANTAATCAATAATNCTTCTTGCTTTTGAACTTGTTCCTCNTTGTCATTAAGTTTTTTTCTAATTCCAGAAATAGAAGTGGTTAACGATCTTTTCTTAATACTTAATGATCTTTTAGGTGCTATTATTTTTGGTTCTTCAACTTCAAGCTCAGGGCTTTCATGTTGTTTTTTAAGCTTTATATCTGTTTTTTTGATTTGATCGTTTTTGGGGAGAGGACCTATTTCTTCAATATCTAAAAAGTTAGGGGGTAAAATAGCTACAGATTTAGCTTTTTTTTTTTGAATTTGGACGGAACATAATTGCATCAAGGTTATTTCAATGAGCAATCGTTGGTTTTGACTTGATTTGTAACTAGTTTCCGATTCTGAAAGAAGGGTTAGCATAGTAGTGATGTCATCGGGATCAATTTGGGTAGCTTGTTCTGAAAATTTTCCCTTTAGTTCACTAGAGTACTCAAGGATTTGTAAAGTTCTTTCGTCTTTTGACATCATTAGATTCCGTAAATGGGTTGCCAAACCAGAAATAAATAGTTTCCCATCAAAACCTTTAGATAGTATTTCAGCAAATAACAATAAGGATTCATGAATCTTATTTTCTAGAACTAAATCAATGAGGTTGAAATAATAGTCGTGATCTAGGATGTTTAAATTTTGGATAACCTTTTTGTAGTTAATGTCACCTTCACAAAAATTTACCATTAAATCAAAACAAGATAAAGCATCTCTCAATGCACCATCCGCTTTTTCAGCAATAACATGAAGAGCTTCTTTCTCAATTTTTACATCCTCTTTTTTAGCAATATTTTCAAGGTGGTCAACTATATCTAAAATACTTATACGATGAAAATCATATACTTGACATCTTGAAAGTATAGTGGGAATAATTTTGTGTTTTTCTGTAGTGGCTAATATAAATACAGCATGAGGTGGTGGTTCTTCAAGCGTTTTTAAAAAGGCATTAAAAGCACTTTGTGAAAGCATATGAACTTCATCAATAATATATACTTTGTATTTGCCTTTTTGAGGAGGAATTCTAACTTGATCATTTAAATTTCTAATGTCATCAACCTGATTATTTGAAGCTGCATCTAATTCATAGATGTTATATGAAAAATCTTGTAGTTTTTCATCATGCTTTAAATTAATGGCTTTAGCAAAAAGTCTTGCTGTTGAAGTTTTTCCTACACCTCTTGGACCGCAAAATAAATAGGCTTGCGCTAAATGATCAGATTGAATGGCTTGCTGAAGTGTTTTTGCAATATTATGTTGTCCAACAATACTGTCCCAACTTTGAGGTCTATACTTGAGGGCAGACACCATATATTTTTCATCACTCATATACAAAACAAATATAAAATAAGGATTTGACTGTTAACTAGAATTAAGGAAAAATATCAGTATCCTTTTCAGAATTTTATAATATCTAATAAATATTTTTTTAATCCGTTAAAATCTTATATTTGCACTCCAAAATTAATAACAACAACATGAATAATTACGAAACTGTTTTCATTTTAACTCCCGTTTTGTCTGAGAAACAGACAAAGGAAGCAGTCGAAAAGTTCAAGAAGTCATTGAAAAGTAATGGTGCAAAGCTGAATCATGAGGAATCATGGGGACTAAAAAAACTTGCCTATCCTATTCAAAAAAAATCTACTGGTTTTTACTTCTTATTGGAATTTCAGGCTGAAGGGAATGCAATAAACAAACTAGAAGTAGAACTTAAAAGAGACGAAAGGGTAATGCGCTTTTTAACCATGAAAATGGATAAAGATCACATGGAGTACGCTGAGAAGAGAAGAAACAAACTGAGTAAATCAGCATAATACTAACATTTAAATCAAGCACAATGGCTGACAATTCACAAATTAGATATTTAAATCCTATTGATATTGAGGTTAAAAAATCAAAGTATTGTAGGTTTAAAAAATCAGGAATCAAATTTATTGATTACAAGGATCCTGAATTTTTAATGAAGTTCGTTAATGAACAAGGTAAACTCCTCCCAAGAAGACTCACTGGAACATCTGCTAAGTATCAAAAGAAAGTTTCACAAGCTGTTAAAAGAGCAAGACACTTAGCCATTCTTCCTTATTTAGCTGACCAATTAAAATAAAAAATCATGGACGTATTACTAAAAAAAGATGTCGAAAGATTGGGCAGTAAAGATGAAATCGTTTCTGTAAAAAACGGATACGGAAGAAATTACCTAATTCCTAAAGGTTTAGCTGTTTTAGCTACTACATCAATTAAAAAGATGCATGCAGAAACAGAAAAACAAAGAGCACTAAAAAATGAAAAAATTAGAGAAGAAGCAACGGCAACACTTGCTAAACTAACTAAGAAAACATTTAAGGTCCCTGCAAAAGTAGGAGAAAATGGAAAGATATTTGGTTCTGTTACCAACGTTCAAGTTGCTGACTTATTAACTAAAGAAGGTTTCATTGTAGATCGAAAA
>NZMV01000012.1 GCA_002694645.1 Crocinitomicaceae bacterium
AATAAAATGGGTGAATTACAACCCATATATCATTCAGGAGAAAAGTTAACCAAGTTTGGGCTCCATTCGAGAGGAATAGAGAATTTACAACGCAATCTGTTGCCACTTGTATTAGGTTACTTAAATCAAACCCTATCCCCAGAGTTAGAAAAGAAGAATGCATTTTTATCTAATAAGGAAACTTTCAAAAACATTCACTTTCCTCAAAATTCTTCTTTACTAAAAAAAGCTATCCTAAGACTTAAATATGAAGAGTTGTTTTTTCTACAACTCAGTATGACAAGACAAAAGATAACAACAAGAAGAAAAGTAGAGGGTTTTAAGTTTGAAATTGTAGGTCAATATTTTAATGATTTTTATCATCACCATTTAGGCTTTGAACTCACAAATGCACAAAAAAAAGTCATAAAGGAGTTTAGAAAAGATTTAGGTCTGGGGAAACACATGAATAGATTATTGCAAGGTGATGTGGGTAGCGGAAAAACAATAGTTGCTATCTTAACTATCCTATTAGCTATTGACAATGGATTTCAAGCGTGCCTCATGGCACCTACCGAAATTCTAGCAAACCAACATTATGATTCTATTCAACCTTATTTCCAAAAATTAGGTTTAAAAGTTTCTTTACTTACAGGTTCAGTGAAAAAGAAAGATAGAGTTGTAATTCATGAAGATTTAGAAAGCGGAGAATTAAATTTATTGGTTGGTACACATGCTTTATTAGAAGATAAGGTAAAATTTCAAAATCTAGGACTAGCAGTAATTGACGAACAACATCGTTTTGGTGTAGCTCAAAGAGCAAAACTTTGGAAAAAAAATAGTTGTCCTCCCCACATTCTAGTCATGACAGCAACTCCAATTCCAAGAACATTAGCGATGACTTTTTATGGAGATTTAGATGTTTCTGTTATTGATGAACTTCCGCCTGGAAGAAAGTCAATCAAAACGGTTCACCGTTTCGACTCCAGCAGGTTAAAAGTATTTCAATTTATTGAAGATGAAATTAAGCTCGGAAGACAGGTTTATATTGTATATCCTTTGATTGAAGAATCGGAAAAAATGGATTATAAAGACCTTATGGATGGATATGAAAGNGTAGTAAGGCGTTTCCCANTGCCTGATTATACNGTAAGTATTGTACATGGTAAAATGAAACCTNATGATAAAGAGTTTGAGATGGAACGATTTGTAAGTGGTAAATCTCAAATAATGGTTGCAACAACTGTTATAGAAGTNGGAGTTAATGTTCCTAATGCCTCATTAATGGTTATAGAAAGTGCAGAAAGATTTGGGCTTTCACAATTACATCAACTAAGAGGTAGAGTAGGACGTGGTGCTGACCAGTCATATTGCATATTGATGACTGGGTTTAAACTTTCAGAAGATGGAAAAACTAGGATAGAAACAATGGTTAGAACCAATGATGGATTTGAAATAGCAGAGCAAGATTTGAGATTAAGAGGACCAGGAGACATTATGGGAACGCAACAAAGTGGTGTTTTAGATTTTAAACTTGCTGATTTAGCTAAGGATGCTCAACTAGTTCAACTTACTAAACAGCATGTGGATGAACTACTAATAAGAGATCCTGATTTAGTATTGAAAGAAAGCTTCTTTATAAGAAAAGAATTAATAAGGCAGTCAAAACTCAAACCCAATTGGAGCAATATAAGTTAAATTCTCACCAACATATTTTTATATTTGNCCTTCAATATTTTCAAAATGGCAACAACATCAGATATCAGAAACGGACTTTGCATCAAACACAATCATAAATTGATGCAAATAATTGAATTTCAACATGTAAAACCTGGTAAAGGTCCAGCTTTTGTAAGGACNAAGATGAAAGGAATTGAAGATGGACGNGTNCTTGACCATACATTTCCGGCAGGACANAAAATTGAAACNGTAAGAATTGAAAATNGACCCTATCAATTCTTGTATATGGANGGGGCTGGTTATCANTTCATGCATACCGAAANTTTTGAGCAAATATTTGTTGAAGGTCATATGATTGATAAGCCTGATTTCCTTAAAGAAGGTATGGTATGTACTATCATTTTTCATGCGGAAGAAGAAATGCCTTTAATTGTGGAGCAACCCCAATTTTTAGAAGCAGAAGTAACTTATACTGAGCCTGGAATTAAAGGGGATACGGCAACTAACACCATGAAACCCGCGACTATTGATACAGGAGCCGAAGTTAGGGTTCCTTTNTTTATTGATACAGGTGATAAAATAAAGGTGGATGTTCAAAAGGGAGTTTATGTAGAAAGGGTAAAGTCATGAGTTACACCATACACGGTATACAACATNTAGGAGTTGGTGTTCCNTGCCACGAAGATGCTTGGAAATGGTATAGGAAGTTTTTTGGAATGGATATTCCTTTGTTTAATGACGAGGCAGANGCACCTTTAATGACCATTTANACNGAAGGNAAAGTTATCTCTAAGCGTGCGGCCATGATACTAAATATAAAGGGAGGTTGTGCCATGGAAGTGGTCTGCCCNAGTACGTTTAAAGCAACACATGCTAAAATAAAACATCAACTNGGAGATTTGGGAATTTTCATNGGTCAGGTTAAATCCCCNGATNTATCTAAAGCATATGACTTTTTTATTAAAAACAAAGCCAATGTGATTTCAGATATTACAAGTACTCCAGATGGTAGAGAAACATTTTACGTAAAGGATCTTGATAATTTACTTTGGCAAATCATTCCAGCAAATGATTTTTATACAAGTCATCCAACTGTTACTGGCGGAACAGCAGGTTGTAGTGTGGGAGTCNCAGATATGGANAAGTCAATTGATTTTTATGCATTGCTTGGATATGATGAGGTTGTTTTTGANAAAAGTGGTGTTTTTNAAGATTGGTCAAATATTGAAGGAGGTACCAGTCAATTTAGAAGAGTTCTTCTCACGCAAAAAAATCCCTCAGGCGGTGGCTTCACAAAGTTAGCTGGCAAAAGCTACATAGAGTTAGTTCAAGACTTAACAGAAAGAAAACCAGTTAAAATATATGCAGATAGACTCTGGGGAGATACCGGATTTGTTCATTTGGGTTTTGATGTGAGAAATATGCCGTCTTTAGGAAAGAAATTATCNTCAGAAGGTCACGGGTTTACTTGCGATACAAAAGATGTATTAAGTATGGGTGANTCTACAAAAGTACATTGTACATATTGTGAAGATCCAGATGGAACCCTGATTGAAATGATTGAAGTATATAAAATCCCAATAATCGAAAAATTAGGGCTTTACCTAAATGTAGAAAAAAGANCTCCTAGCCAACCTCTTCCTAATTGGATGCTTAAGGCGATGAAATTCTCTAGGATAAAAGACTAAGTTCCCGATTGTTTTCTTAATATTTTATAAAAAAGGCGAGGTAAAAAACGTTTAACTTTGACCATTAAAATTTCTTTTCCTCCAGTATAAATTTCGTGTTTTTCATCTAAAATTCCGTTGATGATATCCTGTGCACATTTTTTAGGACTTATTCCTTTTTCTTGATTGTTATCTAATTTTCCGTGTTTTTCTCCATCTCCAGAAAGAGCATTTTGTGAAATATTTGTTCTTACAAATCCAGGGAACACNATACTTATTAGAATGTTATTTTTTTCTTCCTCTAGTCTTAGCGATTCAAAAAATCCAACTTGGGCAAATTTTGCTGCGGAATAGGCTGAGCGAAGAAAAAAGCCAAATTTTCCAGATAAACTACTAATGGTNATAATATGACCACTTTTTTGTTTTTGCATTACGGGTAAAACTGCTTTGGTAAGCCCAACAGTTCCAAAGTAATTGACTTCCATAAGTTTTCGGTCTACCTCTAAAGTGGTATCAGANGCGAGAGATCNTTGNCTAATTCCCCCATTGTTAATTAAGACATCAATATGTCCAAATTGATCAGAGACTTTTTTAACCAATTCATTAAAATTATCTTGAAAAGATAAGTCCAATGGAAGCACGAATGTGTTAGATTGACATTGTTTTTCTACCTCTTTAAGGTCTGATTCTTTTCTAGAAGATAAAACCACATTGGCTCCTAATTTTGAAAACTGAATTGCTAAAGCTTTTCCTATACCTGAAGATGCTCCCGTAACCCATACCGTTTTATTTTTAAACCCCATCATTCGTATAAATATTTTGCTTTATTGGCTGATATNGTAATCCCTTTAATAAAAGCGGAGCTAAATCCATTATGCTCCATTTCATTAAGCCCGGCAATAGTACATCCTTTTGGAGATGTAACTTTATCAATTTCGTCTTCAGGATGTGAGTTGTTTTCCAATAATAATGATGCAGCTCCTTTTGCAGTTTGAGCGGCCATTTTTAAAGCTTCAGAAGCATGAAAGTCAATTTCGTTCCCTCCTTGAGATGCGGCTCGAATTGATCTTAAGAAAAAGGCAATTCCACATGCGCACAATGCAGTAGCTGATGTCATTTTTTCTTCATTAATTATAGCGGTTTCGCCCACATGATCAAAGATACTTTTTACTTTATCTAAATGATGTTCCCATTTTTGTATTGTAGTAATACAAGTCATACTTTCTCTGATGGATATAGCAGTGTTTGGCATGGCTCTAACTATGGGTATTTGATCGCCAATTATGGATGAAATGTTATTAATTTCTACTCCTGAAACTAAAGAAATCAATAATGTGTCTGGATCTAGCTTATTTTTAATTTCTTGCAATACTTCGTTAATCTTTTGTGGTAAAACCGCAAGAACTACAATACTAGTATTTTCAACAGCAAGTTTATTATCATTAAAAATATGATAACCCGTTTTGTCCATTTCATTTAATTTTTCAATTCTTCTTCTGGACAATTTAAATTGTTGAGGAGTAAATTCTCCGGATTCAACAAGCCCTTTTACAAGCGACAAACCTAGGTTACCAGCCCCTACTATTGAAATATTATCTTTCATCATTTATTTATTCTTACAAATAAACAATGAAAAAAGTAAATTGAAAAAATTTAAACTGAAGTGTTTATTAAATTAACTATTAAAAATTTCATTATCCACAATTGATGGAATAGTTACCTTAAGGTTTGGAGTTCTTTGCATTTCTCTTTTGATTGCAAAAATGGCTTCTGGATTTCTCGCCCAATTTCGTCTGGCTATACCATTATTCACGTCCCAGAAAAGCATATTGTTTAGTTTTTCATCTGCTTCCTTAGAACCATCTAATGTTAATCCAAAACCACCATTTATTACTTCTCCCCATCCAACACCTCCACCATTATGAATGCTAACCCATGTTGCTCCTCTAAATGAATCACCAATAACATTATGAATAGCCATATCTGCTGTGAAAGCAGAACCATCATAGATATTTGAAGTTTCTCTATAAGGACTGTCTGTTCCAGAAACATCGTGATGATCTCGACCTAAAATTACAGGTCCACTAATGGCTCCTTCAGCAATTGCTTTATTGAAGGCTGAGGCTATTTTCATTCTTCCTTCAGCATCCGCATATAAAATACGAGCCTGTGAACCAACAACTAATTTGTTTTCTTGAGCTCCTTTTATCCATTGAATATTATCCGCCATTTGTTGTTTAATTTCTTGCGGAGAGTCTTTCATGATTTGCTCAAGAACCTGGCATGCAATATCATCTGTAATTTTTAAGTCTTTTGAATTAGCTGATGCACATACCCATCTAAAAGGACCAAATCCATAATCAAAACACATGGGTCCCATTATATCTTGNACGTACGAAGGGTATTTGAAGTTAATTCCTTCATTATCCATTACACTAGCTCCAGCTCNAGACGCCTCCAACAAAAATGCATTTCCATAATCGAAGAAATAGGTTCCTTTTTTAGTATGATTATTNATGGCATTAGCATGCCTTATGAGTGTTTCTTTNACCTTNGTTTTAAACAGTTCNGGATTACTAGACATTAACTTGTTAGATTCTTCTAAAGTCATTCCAACCGGATAATATCCTCCAGCCCATGGATTGTGAAGTGATGTTTGATCCGAACCTAAATCAATAAAAATACCCTCTTCGTCAAATTTTTCCCATACGTCAACAATATTGCCATCATAGGCTATAGAAACCACTTCCTTTTTTGCAACTGCTTTTTTAACACGAGTACATAATTCGTCTAGATCAGCAATTACTTCATCAACCCATCCTTGTTCATGTCGTTTGTAAGTAGCTTTAGGATTGATTTCTGCAGTTACAGAAACCACACCAGCAATATTCCCTGCTTTTGGTTGTGCTCCACTCATTCCTCCCAAACCAGCAGTTACAAATAATTTCCCTGCAGTCCCTTTGTTATCAATTTTTCGACATGCGTTCAAAACAGTAATTGTAGTGCCATGAACAATTCCCTGAGGTCCAATGTACATGTATGATCCAGCGGTCATTTGACCATACTGACTTACTCCAAGTGCGTTAAATTTTTCCCAATCATCTGGTTTTGAATAATTTGGTATAACCATTCCATTTGTTACAACTACTCTTGGAGCGATTTTTGAGGATGGAAATAAACCAAGAGGGTGTCCACTATACATTACCAACGTTTGTTCGTCATTCATTTCACTTAGGTATTGCATAGTAAGAAGATATTGTGCCCAATTTTGGAAAACGGCACCATTACCTCCATATGTGATTAGTTCTTCAGGGTGTTGAGCGATCTTATGGTCCAAATTATTTTGGATCATATGCATAATACTTCTGGCTTGCAATGAATTCCCGGGATATTCCTCAATTGGTCTAGCATAGATTTTATAATCTGGCATAAAACGATACATGTATATTCTACCATATTCGTTTAGTTCCGATAGGAATTCTTTTGCTAAAATTTGGTGAAAATGAGACGGAAAATATCTCAAGGCATTTTTCAAAGCCAGTTGGGTTTCCTTTGCATTAAGTATTGCCTTTCTCTTTGGAGCGTGGCTTAATTGTGCTGATCTTTTTTTTGGTTTTGGGAGAGTTGTGGGGATTCCAGCCCTGATAAGAGATTTAAAATCAGTCATTAGATCTTATTTTTCCTGTTTTAATATCATATCCAAAGGGACAATGCTTACAATTGCTCTTACAACAGTACCCCCTCTTTAAATGATATTTTTCAGTAAAAATAATATAACCATCTGTAGAATAATAAAAATCATCTTCCACATTGTTTTTTTTGTTACGAAAGTCTTGACCGAAAAAACTCATACAACAAATGTAGAGAGCTTACACCAATTATTATATTTTGTTTCAAATAAAATGCAAAATAAAATGAATGTGCATAAACAAAAAACAATAATAAATTTCCATACATTTGGCCGAAATTAAACTTTTATTAAACTAACATTTTAAAATGTCTTCATATCAACACCAAATAGATGCTTTCATGAAAGTGGTAAAGCTTAAAAACAGTCATGAGCCTGAATTTATCCAAGCTGTATTGGAGGTTGCTGAAACGGTTATTCCTTACATTGAGGCTAATCCAAAATATAAGAGCACAAAAATTTTAGAGAGAATTACAGAACCCGAAAGAGTAATTCAATTTAGAGTCCCTTGGTTAGATGACAGCGGTGAAGTACAGGTGAATAGAGGATTTAGGGTTGAATTTAATTCTGCAATTGGTCCATACAAAGGAGGTTTGAGATTTCATCCCTCTGTGAATTTATCCATTCTCAAGTTTTTAGGTTTTGAGCAAATTTTTAAAAATTCATTAACTACATTACCTATGGGTGGTGGAAAAGGCGGTTCTGATTTTGATCCAAAGGGGAAATCGGATAACGAAGTAATGAAATTTTGTCAATCTTTTATGACGGAATTATCAAGACATATTGGCCCAAATACTGATATTCCTGCAGGAGATATTGGAGTGGGGGGAAGAGAGATTGGATACATGTTTGGCCAATATAAAAGACTAAGAAATGAATTTACTGGTGTTTTGACTGGTAAAGGAATTAATTGGGGAGGATCCTTAATAAGACCGGAGGCTACAGGATATGGTACGGTATATTTTGCTGCTGAAATGCTAAAGACAAAAGGCGATAATTTTACTGGTAAGGTAGTGTCTATATCAGGTTCAGGAAACGTGGCTCAATTTGCTTGTGAAAAAGCAACACAATTAGGGGCAAAAGTAGTTACTATGAGTGACTCCAAAGGGTTTATCCACGATCCTAACGGAATTGATGCCAAAAAATTATCATGGATAATGGATCTAAAAAATAACCGAAGAGGAAGGATAATGGAATATGCCTCTGAATTTGATGGGGTA
>NZMV01000013.1 GCA_002694645.1 Crocinitomicaceae bacterium
CATTTATATCAGCTGAATTGTCTTCAGATCTAAATCTTGAAGAATTATCAAAAGTATACCCAATTGATTCCGTATTTATAAATGGGAAATTCCGAACCGACATTAACATAAAAGGAAAATATTCGGATATTGAAAAAGAACAATACGATCTGTTTGAAGCGGGAGGAATATTTGACCTTACCGACTTTGAATTTACCTCTAAAGATTTAGACAATTCTGTGAGCATAAAGAATATGTCGTTTGAAGTACTGCCTCATAAACTGAAAATAGATAAGTTACTATTAAAAACAGGCCAATCTGATTTTCAACTCAATGGTGAAATCTCAAACTATTTGCCATATGTTTTAAGAAATGATCAGTTAAATGGCATATTTATTTTGAATAGTTCTTACCTGAATTTAGATGAATTAATTCCTGCCTATGATAATACAAGCACAGATTCAACTTCATTGGATTCAACGGAATTAGAAGCCTACAATGAGGTAATTTCCATACCCGAAAACATCTATTTTAGATTTGAATCCAATATCAATACACTTATCTATGATAGTATGCCAATTAAAAAGTTTAATGGCACTATGAATATAGAGGACGGGAAGATAAACCTAGATCAGTTTAACATGCAATTGTTTAAAGGACAAATCTCCTTAAATGGGACCTACTTCAGTATTAGCAATCAAAGAGCAAAATTAAATATGGATTTAGACATTAAGAATATTTCATTTAATGAATCGTATACTTATTTTGAGGCCATAAAAAAATATACTCCGTTGGTAAAATATTTTGATGGTAATTTTTCTACTTTTTTAGAAGCAGATGTTTTACTAAATGAGTATTATTATCCTATTTACTCAGAAATATCAAGTAAAGGGAAATTAGTCTCGGATGAGGTTCAAATTTTAAGTGATTCGCCCATTGAAAAGTTAAAATCATATGCCCCAATTCTTTTTGGAGATAATAACAAAATGAAAGATCTAAACGTATCATATTCCTTTACCGATGGGAAATTTGTAATGGAAGAAACTCCCTTAAAGTTAAAAGACTACACCCTTTCTGTAAGTGGATTTACTTCTTTGGATCAAGAAATAGGATATAAAATAGAAACAGAGATACCAATTAATGAATTAAAAAACTCCACTAATTCACTTAGTAGTTTATTAAATGAAACTAATGTGGGTATTAATAAGGGCAATATGCCATTTACAATTACAATAAATGGAAATTTGAAAAATCCTACCTATTCAACTAGTTTAGGGGAGTTGAAAACTGATTTGCTAGAAAAAGGAAAAGACATAATTTCTGAAAAAGTAGATAAGGTAAAAAAAGACGCATTAGAGGAAGCTCAAAAAAANGCGGATGATATTATCAGATTAGCNAAATTGAAAGCACAACAAATTAGAGATGAAGGTAATAGTAAAGCTATACTTATAGAAAATGAAGCTACCCGAAATAAAGTAAAAGCGGACCAAAAAACTAAGGAAGAAGTATCTAAATTAAGAGATGAAGGATATAAAGCGGCCGACAAACTGATAGAGGAAGCTAAATCCCCATTAGCCAAAATAGCTGCTGAGAAAACAGCCAAAAAAATGAAATCCCAAACGGATAAGAAAGCAGATGCTTTAGAACTGAAGTTAAATNCGAAGTCTAAAAAAATTCAAAATGTAGCTTTTCAGCAAGCNAAAAACNTAAGANANGAGGCAAATTCAAGTGCAGATAGTGTAGAAAAAAAGGCAGAAGAGGAAGCTAATAAAATTTTAGAAGCAGCAAAAAANAAGTAAAATGACTCAAGAATACATAGAAAGTAACAAATCAAAATTTTTAGANGAATTGATGGAATTNTTAACTATTCCTTCTGTAAGTGCTGACCTTTCATTTAAAGANGATGTGTTAAAAGCAGCCGCATTTTTATGTGATCAATTGACCCAAATCGGGGCAGATAACGTTCAATTGTTTCCTACAGAAGGACACCCAATTGTCTACGGAGAAAAAATAATTTCTAGTGATGCTCCTACTGTTTTAGTCTATGGTCATTATGACGTGCAACCTGCAGACCCTTATGAGTTATGGGATTCAGAACCATTTAAACCAGAAATAAGAAAAACGAAAATACACCCAGATGGAGCTATTTTTGCTAGGGGTGCATGTGATGATAAGGGCCAGATGTTTATGCACCTAAAGGCTTTTGAAGCGATGTATAAAACAAACAACCTCAATTGTAATGTTAAATTCATGCTTGAGGGGGAAGAAGAAGTGGGTTCTGAAAACCTTGAAAAATTTGTAAGAGAATATAGGGATATGCTTAAAGCAGATGTGGTATTAGTTTCAGATACAGGAATTATCAACAACCAAACCCCATCCATATGTGTAGGATTAAGAGGGTTGAGTTATTTAGAAGTGGAAGTGACTGGTCCTAATCGAGATTTACACTCTGGATTGTATGGTGGAGGTGTGGCAAACCCTATTAATATCCTATCCTCTATGATTGCCTCNTTGCATGATGAATCAGGGAAAATAAACATTCCAGAATTCTATAAAAATGTTTTAGTTGTTAGTGAGGAGGAAAGACAAGAAATGTCAAAAGCGCCTTTTAATTTAGATGAATATAAGAAGGATCTTGACGTGGATGATGTTTTTGGAGAAGAAGGATATTCAACAAATGAAAGAACGTCCATNAGGCCATCTCTAGATGTAAATGGAATTTGGGGTGGATATATTGGTGAAGGAGCAAAAACCGTTCTTCCATCAAAAGCATATGCAAAAATATCTATGCGTTTAGTNCCAAANCAATCATCCGAAGAAATTACTCGTCTTTTTGAACGTCATTTTAAACGAATTGCTCCTGCACATGTNAAAGTAAAGGTGACTCCTCATCATGGTGGAGANGGGGTTGTGATACCCACTAATTTTAAAGGTTATCAGGCTGCTAAAAAAGCGATGCATAAATCTTTTGGNGTTGATCCTATNCCAGTTAGAAGTGGTGGTAGTATTCCTATTGTACCTATGTTTGAGGAGGTATTAGGCTTGAAGACGATTTTACTTGGCTTTGGTTTAGATTCTGATGTTATTCATTCTCCAAATGAACATTTTGGATTGTTTAATTTTTATAAGGGNATNGAAACCATNCCATATTTNTACCAATATTTTGCNGAATTAATGAAANAGTGAAATGCACAAAAAAATATTTTTTTTCNTTACNATTTTTTCANTAGCGTCTTGTATAACNTATCGGGAAATAGAATTTATTGATGTTCATTCCATTTCATTTTCAAAAGAAAATGGATGTAGCCCAATTTGTGCNGANTTAAAGGTATATAACCCCAATCGTTACAGTATTTCAATCAAAGACGTTGATGTGGAAGCGCGTTTAAATGGAAAAAAAATTGGAAATGTGGTCAACATAGAGAAAGTCAAATTATTAAAACAGGACTCAATGGATATCCATTTAACCTTTNAATCTGACGCACAACAAATTTTAACTTCCTTAGTCAATTCGCTAGGATTTCTTCTNGGAAAATCTCAAAATTTATCTTTGAGTGGCTCTTTGAAAGCTCAGGTANTTTTGTACAAAAAGAAGATTGATATTACATANAAAACAGATTTAGAGGATTTGCAATTTTAGAACGTAATTCAATTACGTAGTAAGGTCATAATTTAGTTTCTTAATTAAAAAAAATGAAAATGACACAGACCTCTCTACCTTTCAATGTAAACTACATCGTATATGAAAAAGGAGATACAGCCTTTCTTTTAGAAGGATATATNAACCTAAAGAAGAAAAAATATTACACCACAATTCCAATTGAAATACTTCGCTTGAGCCGCTTAATTGAAAAAAGCGAAGGCACTGAAATCATGCAGNTTATATGGAAGAGGTTATACAGCTCTAATGATCCTGTAGTTGAAATCTCTCCAAATAAACACTTAAAAAGAACCATAAATCTCAATACTAGTGATTTGGGATTAACTAATCATCAACTAAAAATTGCATAATATGAAAACTTTAGCTCTATCTACTACGGAAAACTTAGTATTACCTAAAATGGGTATAATGACTCAGATAACAGAATTATCTAGGCACGATTATATTTATGTAAAGCACTTGCTAAGTGAAAANACCTCTTTACTGATTTCTGAAGATAAAAGCAGGTATTGGGATGCAAATGCCTTAGCTGTTTTTTATAAGCACTTTAAAATAGGGTATTTAAATCCCTCAATAGCAAAGATGGTGAAAAGAATAATGGTGAAATATGGTGGTATTACTGCCGAATTGAAACACAAATCTTCTAATAGTTTACCATTCGAGTACGTAGACATCATATTGAAAATCGGGTAGTTATCGACTNAGCCAATATGCTGGATTTTCGGTATTCATCCCTTCACTTGATATTTTCCAAATTTCAAAGTGGGCTTCTGATATTCCATTGCTTTTTGGTAATAACTTTCCAATATTTTCTTTGGTGCTAATTTGATCACCTTTTTGAACAAANACCTCTTGTANGTTAGCATATACACTTCTATATTCTCCATGGCTTATCATTACTACTTTTCCAGCTCCTGGAATAACCATTACGCTAGTTACTTTACCACCAAAGACAGCTCTCACTAGTGCTTGTTTGGAAGTGGATATATCAATGCCATTATTGTCTACTGTGGCTGTNCTAACGACATGATGCTGGTGTTTGCCATACTTACTTGTAATTTCCCCCCTTGCAACGGGCCAAGCTAATTTACCTTTATTTTTCTTGAAATCAGCTGAAAGTGCTATTCCTTCAGGNGTTAAGTTAAATTTACTTTTCGTCTTCTTTTCAATGGCTTTTATTTCATCTTCAATGGCTTTTTTAACCGCTCTNGCTATTTCTCTTCTTTTTTGATTATTAATTTTAAGTTCTTGAGTTAAACTAGATTCACTAATTTTTAAATCACTCAAGTATTTTTCTTGTACATCTTTATCATTTAAGTAATTGTTTTTTTCACTGTTTTTAATTTCAATTATGTTTTCTTTTTGCGAGAGTTCCTCTTTCAATAATTTCTTTTTTTCAATTAAAAGAAGTTGAATTTTTTTGATTCTTTCAATCTGTTTTTTTCTGTAATCTGCATAATGTTGAATGTATTTCATTCTGTGAAAGGCTTCAGAAAATGTAGAGGCTGAAATGATATATAAAAACTTATAACTAGGATTTCGGTTTTTATANGCNTAAACCAACATNTTTTTATATTCTTGAATAAGCACATTGTTGGTGTTTAATAAGGTGTTTATTTGCCTGTTAATATCATTAATATTTTGATCTATTTTTCTTATCTGGGCGTTGTAATTACGTATCAGCCTGTCTCTATAGGTAATCTGATTTNTTATGATATTTAATTGACCAATGGTTAACGCTTCATTTTTTTTNGTTTCGTTTAATAATGATTTAGTGTTCTCAATTTTTTTAATTAGAGCTCGTTCCTGTCTTTTTAATTGNTCACTTTTTTTTTGGCTCATGAAATCAAAAGGAAGAAATATAATAATCAGTATAATTAATATTTTAATTCTCATTGAGCTTTATTCTTTCGTGTTCGTTTGTGATTTTCAATTTGGGAAATTTTAGAGGGCTATTGAATTTAATGGTCTTGTGATTTAATTCTAATATATACTGATTTGGTAAGAATTCTATTTTCAATTTTGATGGAAAATATTCTGCTTCTTCGTAATTTCTATTACTATAGTAGATCTTTATCTCATTATTTATTTCTGGAAAAAAAATAGATAATGAATCACATTTGAAATTTTCAGGATCAATCCAAGATTGATATATATACTCTGGATATTTCTTAGTTTTTTGCGATATAACACGACTTGTTTTGCGTTTTCTATGTGAAAAAAGATGGTATTTCCCTTTTCTATAGTTAGAACTATTTTTTTCACTCAACTCGTTTATGTATGTATTCCCTAATAAGAAATTTTCAATTAATGGGTACGAAATGGATAGGTTATATTGTTTTTCAAAATCATCAAATGTGCCTACAAAGTAAGTCTTGGATGGGTATTCAGATTGAACTTTGATACTGTCTTTTGCTATAAAAGCTCTGGCTATTTTTACTCCATAATTGGACGCGTTAATCCAAATTAAGCTATCCNTTTTGATCCTAAAGTTCAATGTAACCTCTAACTCTTCATCTTCNAATTTGATACTAGTTTCACTTTTGAGTTTTATCCATTCTACTTCACATTCGTATTCCTTAATAGAGTCTACCANTTTTTTAGTATTAAGTATCTTTTTATCCTTTTCATTTTCTACTGGTTTTATTGATTTACAAGAAAGAATAAATCCGCCCACAAAAAAAAGCAATACAGTATGATATTTACTCCATATATTTTTTCTCATCTATTTTTTCTTTAATCAATGCAGATGTACTACCAGCTTTGATGGCTTTTTTCCAAAATAATAATGCCTCTTCTTTTTTCCCAATCTGAAACAAAACATCTCCATAATGCTCCAGAATATCTGCATCTTTCTCTTCACTTTTAACTAGTGCTTTAAATAGTAGTTGTTCTGCTTCATCATATTTTTTCATTTTGAAAAGTACCCAGCCATATGTGTCAATAAATGTATATGAGTCAGGTAAAAATTGAAGTGCTTTTAAAATTAAGGTTTCNGCTTTTTCAAGAGTCATATTTTGNACGGCAAGGTAATAGCTGAAATTATTAAGGAGAATTGGATTTTTTTCGTTGATTTCAAGTGATTTATCAAAGTTGTAAAATGCTTCTTTGATTTTTTTNAGTCCGTAGTGTGCATCTCCAATTTGTTGATAGAACTCACTTTCCATTATCTCATTATCAAATACCAGTAGCTTACCTTTATTTAACACACCTAAGGCATCTTCCCACTCTTTTTTGCTATTAAGTACTATTCCTTTTGCTAAATATGAAAACGGTTGATTGGGATGTATGAGAAGTGCTTTATCAGCATCTTTTAAGGCATCTTCAAAATTACCTCTGGATAGTTGATTAGTAATCAATTGAGTCCAAAGTTCATAAGGAAGAGGATTTATTTCAAGAGCTTTACCAAGTAGTATGCAAGCTTCTTCATCTTTGGTTTGAATAAATTTAATTTCACTTAATAAAACCAATATTTCGTGATCTNTTGGAAAGGCTTTTAANTACTTNTCTAATAAGCCTTCTACTTGATCAACNGAAAAGGGAATAGACTTGTCATATGTTATTTGAAATAATATTTCTCTTTTTAAACTTTGATCAACTTCTACTGAAGTTAATACCTTTTCAAGGGAATAGAGACTATTCGTGTATGCTCTTTTTTTCATGTAGTATTGAAACATGGACAGTTGAACCAGTCCGTTAGTAGAATCAATTAACATCATTTGATGAAGTAAACTTTCACTTTTTTTGACCATTTTACATTCATTATAATATTCTGCNAAAATTCCAATAGTTCTCAAATTGGCAGGTTCGTAATAAATGAACCTTTCCAGCTCCTTAATTGCTTTCTTTTTTTTGTTTAAAAAGTCATAAATTTGATGTTTTTGTAAAGAAAGATCTTCGCTGAGCCCTATTTCCTGTTCGATTTCATCCAATATTTTTAAAGATCTTTTGTATTTGTTGTCTTGCAAATATGCTTCTGTAAGAGCAAATAAATAATCTATTTTTTTTGGCTCTTTTTTAGAAAGCCTTTCAAAAACAAGGGCACTTTTTTTGTATTCTTCTTGCTCTTGATATAGTATGGCTAAATTCGCCAAATACCATTCATTATCAGGTGAAAGATCAACTGCTTTTTCCGCTTGCAAAACAGCTTGGTTTAAATTTCCATTTTTCTTACTTAAACNNGAAAGCTCAAAATAGGAGACAGCACTATTTGGATTTAATTTTATGCATTTTTTAAAAAGAGAATCAGCTTCGAACAGTTCATTTCCAATTTTAGCCCCAATGGCTTGAATCAATATGTTTGTATACTGCTTTTCGTTGAATGGAGGTATATTTTTTTGTGATAAATAATATGAATGGCTCAACAAGCTAAATATGAACAAAAAAATAACGATTGGATTATATTTTAAAATTCTTAATCTCATTTTTTACCTGTACTACCAAACCCCCCTTCACCTCTTTCACTACTTTCCAATGTATTTTGTTTTACAAAGTGTGGTAATTCGTGTTTAGCTAAAACCATTTGCGCAATGCGTTCACCAGAAATNATCTCAAAAGATTCACTTGATAAATTAATNAGTAAAANACCAATTTCACCTCTGTAGTCTGAGTCAATGGTTCCTGGGCTATTTAAAACGGTAATGCCATTTTTATAAGCTAATCCACTTCTAGGTCTAATCTGAATTTCATAACCTAAAGGGATTTCTACCTTTAATCCAGTGGGTATTAGTTTCCTTTCCAAAGGCTTCAGCATTATTGGACTAGGAATAAATGCTCTTACATCTACGCCAGCTGAACCCTTGGTAGCAAGGGCTGGAGTGTCGTTATTAGATTCATTTATTATTTTTACTTCGATCATATCACACAGATTTAAAATTAAATTTGGGTCTTTCCATAATTAAAACTATCACTAAATAGATAAGCAACAATAACCCATGGTATAGGTAGGTAAAAAGGTCATATCCAACAGATGGATTAAATTTTTCACTTACATAGTAGAGTCCAAATCCAACNCATATGTATATACATATTTTCTTTATACTGTAAGGTATAGGATAATAGATTTGCCCTAAAACATAGCCAATTATCATCATGCTTCCATAACAGATNAGGGTTGCATATGCAGATGCCACATATCCATATTTAGGGATAAATAGCAGGTTTATTGATAATGTTATTATAACCCCAATAAAAGAAATTAAAGCCCCATATATGGTTTTATCTGCTAGTTTATACCACATAGATACATTGGTGTATAGCCCTAAGCAAATGTTTGCAGCTAGTAATATAGGTACCACTTTTAGACCTATCCAATAAGACTCGTTAGGTATGAAATACTTAAATAAATGTAAATAGAGCGTGATAACTAAAAAGATGAAAACTAGTGTAATCACAAAGTAGTTCATAACCTTGGATAAAGTTTCTTTTGATTTTTCATTGGATTGATCTCTGAAAAAAAAGGGTTCNGAAGCATAGCGAAATGCCTGAATGAACATACTTATTATCATGGTGATTTTATAGTTTGCTCCGTAAATTCCATTGGCTGATTGGGCCTTTATTAGGGCTTGACTTGAAGTTATTTCGGGTATTTCATTTAAATATTGACGGTANAAAAGCTCCTTTAACATAGCCCTGTCAAGCGTTTCGTTTACTACGTATGCTAACCCNACTAATAGCATAGGATAGGCATATTTGAGCATTTCTCTTATGATACTAAAATCAAATCCACCTTGAAAGTTCATTTCAGGAATAAGAACAATAAATTTGACTAAGCTTGCAATTAGATTAGATATAAAAACATAGCCCACTCCAACTTGAGGCTCATAAAATTGATTCACTATCCAATTTGGGTTTCCACCTTCATACATTTGTTTGCAATAAACTAGGAAAAATAGATTTAGTCCAATGTTTATTCCTACGTTTAAAAAGTTGATAAGGGCAAATTTTTTGGCTTTTTCTTTCAGTCTTAAATTAGCAAGTGGTATGGCCGAAATGGCATCAATTCCTACAATTAAACTAAACCAAATAATGTATTCAGCGTGGTCTGGATACTTGAGCAGAATAGCAATATCATTAGAAAATAGACTTGCTATTAAAATGAAAACAGAAGATGTCGCAGTAATAGAAAAAAGGGTATTACTGTAAATAGATTTCCTTTCATTTGGTTTATTTGTTGAAAATCTAAATAAAGCGGTTTCCATTCCATAGGTGAGAAAGACTACTAAAAAAGCTACATAAGCATACATTTCAGTAATAATTCCATATTGTTCATTTGAATAAATATGAACATAAAAAGGGGTAAGTAAGTAGTTTAGAAATCTTCCGATTATACTACTTGATCCATAAATGGCAGTTTGACCGATTAATTTTTTGAGTGCACTCAAAAATTAGGTTTTCTTTTTTCCATAAATGCGGTAGTACCTTCTACAAAATCTTCACTTCCGAAACAATTTCCAAATTCATTTATTTCTTTTTCAAAACCATTTTCTCTGTGGTTAAAACCAACATTAATTGATTTTATAGCGGCTGTAATTGCAGTAGGTGAGTTGTGAGAAATAGATTTTATTATTTCTGAGGCTTTTGGAAGGAGTTCATCTAAGCTAACAACGTAATTCACCAACTTATATTGCAAAGCTTCTTTTGCATCAATCATTTTTGCAGTTGTAATAAGTTCTATGGCTTTACCTTTCCCAATTAATTGAGGAAGACGCTGTGTACCACCATANCCAGGAATTACACCTAGACTCACTTCNGGNAAGCCCATTCTCGCATTTTCNGANGCAATTCTCATNTGGCAAGCCATAGCTAATTCTAACCCNCCACCAAGNGCAAAACCATTCACAGCNGCNATAATAGGTTTAGGATAATGCTCTATAAAATCAAATAGCTTTTCTTGNCCTGAACGAGCTAATTCTTTTCCTTCTTCTTTACTAAAGTGCGCAAATTCTTTGATGTCTGCACCAGCAACAAATGCTTTATCCCCAGCACCNGTAATGATTATACCTCTTACTTCCCTATTTTTTGAAAGTGTTGAAAGCGCATGGTTGATTTCTTCAATGGTGCGTTTATTTAACGCATTAAGTTGTTTTGGTCTATTTATGGTAATAATGGCTGCATTTACTTGAANGTCTACTAAAATATTTTCCATTTTATTTGAATTAAAGACTTCAAAATTAAGTAAAATAAGNAGTCTTTAATCTTATCTTTTGACCAACTTTTTTTTAATNATAGAAAGAAGTAAAATTCCTGCCCAATATACTACCAAAAGCAAGCCCACTTTTTTAAAAATGGTCAAAAACACATTCCCAAAAAAACCTTCTACGAATATGATTTGATAGATTTTCAATGCACAAATGATAACGGTAAAAATCGTATGAAAAAGAATTTGTTTTTTTGTTAAAAGCCCCATTATAAATCTCAATTATTATACATTTAAAAGTATGAATTTTGAATTAGAAAAAGCATGGAAAGGTTTATTAGATTCGTTTCATCTTGATAATGTAGAACGACCAGATGTTGATTCCATTCTTTTTGTAATCGGCTTACAAGAGCTAAATTTTAAAACGGGTAAATTAAGCAAAGATCAAAAGTTAGATGTTATTCATATTGGCCTATGNGTTGTATTCNTTCCTTATGGGTATTACGAAGTGNTAGGAAGAGACAGTGAAGGTTGGATTCACTTTAAATCAANCAAAANATTCCCTAATNTAAATGCAGANGATCAAGAAATCATGATAAAAGAAGCCATTTTAGACTATTANAAATAAATGGTTTTTTCTGTTGTTGCTCTTTCTTCAACTTGGATGACACCAACAAATACATTATTTACTTCTATATCAAGAACAGCAAACCCCGCTTGCCCATCTTTATAATACTCNGAAAAATCAAAATTCACCACTCCTTCATCAGATGTGGTATTTTGCTCATTAATTATAGAAGTATTTATTCCAGTCGGATCGTCATAAAATAATCTAACAGTAGCACCACTAACTGGTGAATTATTGGAGTCATTTAGCACTGTTATGGTAGCAATTGTACTTTTAGGTTTATAACATGAATGCGAAATAAAAAGTATNGCCAATAAAGTGACATATTTGGCCCAATTNGTGCTAATNTTTGAATAATTTTCTCTAATCATAGAGTATTTATTTAANTTGCAATATAAATAATTTAATATTTAAATTAATGAAGTACGTTTCTAAAAATAAATTTCTAGTTCTTTTTTCTACTTTATTACTNACCACNNTNGTTTTGGGTTCTTTTGTCAAGAAAAGTGATGAAGTCGAGGTAATTATGACTACTTCAAAAGGGGAACTAATTTTAAAATTATATAATCAAACCCCGATACACAGGGACAATTTTGTTAAGCTAATTAACAATCAATTTTATAACGGAATATCTTTTCATAGAGTNATAAAAAACTTTATGGCTCAGGCAGGAGATCCTAACTCGAGAGATCCTGAGTATGCTGGTAATCTTGGAAATAATAGTGAAGGGGAAACCCTCCCCGCTGAAATATTTCCATCTTTATTTCATAAAAAAGGAGCTTTAGCGGCTGCTAGAATGGGGGATCAAGTTAACCCTGAAAAAAGATCGAGCGGTAGTCAATTTTATATTGTACAAGGTAAAAAGTATAATAGAAACCAACTAACACAAATGGAAGCNAGAATAAATCAACAACTAGAAGGAAATCGTGTTGGTATATTTTTGAAAGACTCGTCTAATAGAGCATACATGAACAGAGTTAAAGTNTGCCAACAAAATGGGTGGATGGATAGCCTCAATNTGGTAATAAGTGAAATTAAAAATATAGTTCTTAAAGANGTAGATAAGTTTACATTTTCAGAAGAGCAATTGAAAGCCTATGAAACGGTAGGAGGGACTCCGTTTTTGGATAATGGATACACTGTTTTTGGTGAAGTAGTTAGTGGAATAGATATTATTGATTCCATTTGCACATCTCCAACACTTCCTGGTGATAAGCCTCAAGAACCAATCATCATATTATCTGTCAAAATTAATTCATAACATGTTCGATCAAATACACACCATTTTAGATGAGGTTAATGAATTTGAATCTTCTGATCTCAAACAGATAGAAGCGTTTCGAATTTCATACTTAGGCAAAAAAGGAAAGATAACGAGCTTGTTTCAATCTTTTAGAGATGTTCCTGTTGAGCACAAGAAAGAGTTTGGTCAAAAGCTTAATATGTTAAAAAA